>JABGTK010000115.1 GCA_018647265.1 Candidatus Neomarinimicrobiota bacterium
AGTTCTTCCAATATCTCCTGTTTTTCAGGGTTAGAAACTGTAAGCAATGAAACGGTTCTGTCGGCCAATCGTGATGGCTTCTGGATGTTGGATAACATGCCCGTGTGCTCTTCACTCAGGTTGGGCGCTACCTGGATCAAATCACCGAATACCTGGCGAAGATTACTTCCCATGGCATCGAGTTCTATATCATCCGTCGGAGAAGTGTCTGCAACACGTTGAACAGCAGCACGATAATATGGTTCTTTTTCTTTATAGGATAAAATTTTAACGCGATCGATCCCTTGGACAATGGCGGATTTACTATTGTCCGGCATATCAAAAACTTTCAGGACAACCGCGAGCGTTCCAAAAGAGTATAAATCTTCTGGGCTAGGATCTTCTATGGAGCCATCTTCCTGGGCCACCACAACAATATGCTTGCTCTTGGGTGGCAATTCGTTAATTAGCTTCAGGGATTTATCCCTGCCGATGTAAATCGGAATTACTTGCTGCGGAAATAATACCGTATTCCGCAAAGGCATTACAGGATAAGTTTCGCTTTCTTCCAGCAAATCTTCGTTTAAATCTTTTTCAAATTCGTCGCTCATGACATTCCTTAATTTAAGTCAGACATAGTTGAGTCAAACTTTGTGCCATCAATAATACTTTGCTTTTATGACGTAAAAACATCAATTTTCACCAATTTCTCTGCCATATCGGTTTACTTTGGTAAGATATGACAAGAGACACAGTTTTCCCGAAATTCGTGGGGCATCTTTTTTACCTGCATTACGCCAGACCCAAAATTCATTTCTCGCTCCGTTGCATGACACTTCAAACAGGTACTTTCATCAATGAACTGCATGTGGGCCACAAAATTCGAAAGTTTTGGTGGTACCTTTCCATCAACCAAGATTAAGGGTGCTTCTGATTCAGTAATATCGGCTTCAGCAATTTCAGATTCAGGAATAGGAGCGATTCCCTGGTCCCCGTAAACCATCCAAACTAAAATAAATCCAGATACCACAACCAAACTATAGATTAAATTTTTATATTGATTCATATTATTACCTTTGCTAGTCGCGCTTGTTCATCTGCATGGTAAGAACTCCGCACCAATGCACCTGATTCCACTACACGAAAACCCAATTCTAATCCTATCCTTTTGTAATCTTCAAATTCTTCATCTTCAACATAACGATTCACAGGTAGGTGATTCTTGGTCGGTTGTAAATATTGACCAATGGTAAAAATCTCTACACCCAAATCCACCACTTCTTTCATAGTTTCAACTACCTCGCTTTTTGATTCACCAAGACCAACCATCATGCTTGTTTTGGTCAGCAACCCATAATCCACTGATTGTTTCAAAACATCTAGGCTTCTAGACCAAACTGACTGTGCGCGGACTTGTCGGCTAATCCGTTCGATGCATTCTACATTGTGAGAAAAAATCTCTGGCGCTGCTTCAAATACTGTTTCCAATGCCGGTTTGAATCCTTGAAAATCAGGCGTCAAAACTTCAACGGTACATTCAGGGACGTGGTGGTGAATTTGTTTAATTGTCTCTGCCCAAATCTTTGAACCATAATCACCTTTTAGATCATCCCGATCTACTGAGGTAATCACGACATGACTCAAATTCATTTTCTTCACCGCCATTGCCGTTCGCACCGGTTCCATCTCATCCAGGACTTGAGGCTTTCCTGTATTCACAGAACAGAATCCACATGAACGAGTACAAGTATTCCCGAGAATCATAATAGTGGCTGTACCGCGGCCCCAGCATTCATAAATATTGGGACAGCGAGCTTCTTCACAAACAGTATTGAGTTTGTTGGTACTCACAACCTCCTGGACGAATTTGTAATCCTCCCCGTATTGCAGACGAATTTTTGGTTTTTTGGAAATGGTTCTTTTGGCGGTTATTTCCATCAATCCACTTTCTGAAATAGGTAAATCATATATCGTTTGTATTTTCTAAAATCATCACTTTCGAGTAATGAGAATTGTTTCAGCTTTTTATTTACTTTTTTACCAAATGCTTTTTTAATTACCTTTAAAATAAAAGGATGCTTTTTATCCAAATAGTTTGAAGAGAACTCTACCGTTGGATAAATGAACCGCTCCATGAATGCTTTAGCACCATCCAAGGTTGGCATGGTATTCTCTGTTTGATCATATTCGCGAATTAGTTTAAAACCATATTCTTTTGCTTTTTCCATATAGATTTTTTCATCATGAGCGGCCTTGATATGCCAATCACCGCTACCATCATTGTGATGAAGAAAATAATCGGAGGCCAAAAGGTAGCCCCCATCTCTAATGGTTTTTCGAGCTGTTTTCCACCCCGTCTCAATCTGGATATAACAAGCACTTTCACTCTCCAGCACTAGGTCATATTGTTTTTCCGGTTCGAAATCCTCAAACTTCGTCCGGTGAAATTTTACCTCACCATTATATTTTTTCGCAAATACACTTTCTTGGTATTCATCTGGAGACAATGCTTCTACTGAATACCCTTGCGATAAAAGATAACTGGAATTGCCACCGATTCCTGCGCCCACATCTAGGACAGTTTTCACATCCTCGGGAATGAAGGAAGTCAAGTGTTCGATATAGCGTCCCTGGGCAGCCACCATTTCATCTAAAGAAATATTATCCACATTCACATTTTCAGGATGATCCCAAAATCCATAGTGTAGATAGGGCGAACGGATCGATTCTGAATAGAGTTTTAATACGTGATCAATAGGCATTAGATTATGTTTTCTAAATTAATGTTTTCAATATTTTGCCTGACAGATTCGATAAATTGACTGCCGCCGGCACCATCTACCAATCGATGATCAAACCCTAAGGATAAGAACATCATACTTTTGATCCCTATTGTATCCCCTTCGTTTGTTTCAATCACCACAGGCCGTTTTTTCACCACACCCACACCGAGGATTCCCACGTTTGGTTGGTTGATAATTGGTGTTCCCATAGTAACATTGAATACGCCAAAATTGGAAATGGAAAATGTGGATCCCTGGAGTTCATCGGGGTTCAATTGTTTGTTGCGAGTACGCACGGCCATATCTCTCACCTTACGGCATAACCCAAGAAAATTAAGCTCTTCACATCTGGCCATAACAGGAACCATGAGACCTTTATCCACAGCCACGGCCATTCCAATATTTACATTTTTATGATAAATAATCGCTGATCCATCGATGGATGCATTCATATCTGGATTGGCAGTCAATGCCTTAACGCAAGCCTGTATTATGAAAGGTGTGTAGGTAAGTTTATATCCTTCCTTTTTATAGAAAGCATCTTCCTGGGAATTAACATAATTCACAATAGCGGACATATCTACTTCTGTCATGACATAAACATGGGCCGATGTTTCTATACTTTTTCGCATATGACCAGCAATCAGTTTGCGCATATGATCCATTTCAACTCTGGCTTCATCACCAGTGAATGCCGGTGCAGTTGCCGGTTTCGGGATACTGCTTTGTTGTTGAGGCGCTGGTGCGGCAGTGCGACTTTCCAAATATTTTAAAATATCCAGTTTGGTCACTCGACCGCCTTTGCCTGAACCGGAAATGGTCATCAGTTCTTCAAAACCAATACCATTTTCTGCAGCAATTTTATTAACCACTGGTGTAATAAATTTCTTTTCCCCTGAAGCCTGTATTGGAGGTCGTGTTTGAGTCACTGGTTTTGGCGCTTCTACAGGTTTTTCAACAATGGGGTCAGGTTCAACCACCGGCTTTTCTTTCTTTGGTGGCGATGCAATCGGTTTCGCTGCGCCGGCCTCTGTTTCAACCCGTGCAATAACAGCACCCACATCCAGTACATCATTGGGCTCGGCGAGGATTTCAACAAGGACACCAGCTGTTGGACTGGGAATTTCAGAATCTACTTTATCTGTGCCAATCTCCAATAAAATTTCGTCCAATTCTATGGCATCACCCACTTTTTTGCGCCATTCTATAATGGTGCCTTCAGTAATTGATTCACCCATTTTTGGCATAACAACATCTACAATCATCAGTACTCCAGTAATTCTTTTAGCGCAGTTTGAATATTAAGGGTTTGGGGAAGAATCTCTTCTTCTAAAAACCAGTTAAAAGGCACATGGCAGTCCGCTGAACCTACCCGTTTTATGGGGCCATCCAAGTCTTCAAAATGTCGTTCGGCAATGATTGCTGCAATTTCTGCCCCTGGACCGTTGGTTAAATTATCCTCATGAACCACTAAAACTTTACCAGTTTTTTCAACGGATGCACTGATTGTTTTTTCATCCAGTGGATTGAGTGTCCGCAGGTCAATGATTTCCACAATCCCAGGATCAATGCCTTCTTTTTTAACCGCTTCGATAGATTTTTGCACCATGGCACCCCAGGTTATAATGGTTAAAACAGCGCCTTCTTGCAATACTCGCGCTTTACCAAATGGCAGTATATAATTTTCGTCCGGCTCTGGTGTCGCCGCAAATCCCTGGCGGTATAGTCCTTTATGTTCCATAAATAACACAGGATCATCCATCCGGCAAGCCGCTTTTAGCAATCCCTTGGCATCTGCCGCATTTGATGGATAGGCAATTCGAATTCCCGGAATATGCATAAAATATCCATCGATTGATTGGCTGTGACAAAGTCCGCCGTGAATATACCCACCTACAGGAACGCGAATCACAACGGGGCAACTCCAGGCATTATTTGATCGGTAGCGCATGGTGGACAATTCATTCCTAATCTGCATCATTGCCGTCCATATATAATCACCAAACTGTATCTCAATAACGGGCTTCCACCCTGCGCAAGCCATGCCAATTCCAGTCCCAACAATAGATGCTTCAGCTAATGGAGAGTTAAAAACACGATCTTTTCCATATTTATTTGTAAGTCCCCGGCTCGCCGTAAATACACCACCCTTGGGATCCGCAACATCTTCTCCAAATATCACCATTTTATCATTTTTCCCCATCTCTTCAGAAAGGGCATGATTGATAGCATCCACCAATACAACTTTTTCGCTGATTTCATTAAAGTTGGTTTCTTCTAAAGCCGGTTCATGGGAATAAATATAATCCATAGCTGTTGATTTCTCAGGATGCTCTTGCTGTTCCGCCCACTCTGTTTCTTTATCTACAAGAGTTTTGACTTCATCACGGATCTTATCAAATTCTTTTTGTTGAATAGTTTTCCCTTCGATGCAGGCTTCTTCAAACCGTAAAATTGGATCCCTTTTTCTATCAGTTTCAAGATCTTCTTCTGAGCGGTACTTTCGTTGGTCATCAGAAGAGGAATGAGGTAATAATCGTACAACATTGGAAACAATAACTGAAGGACCTTTCCCTTTTCGAGCACGATCCACTGCTTTTTGAAAAGCCAAATGAGTCTCAAAAAAATCTGTTCCATCTACATTATAACGAGCCAAATTTTGGTAACCAGCCACCATGGAATAAACCGATCCGCCAGAAGTTTGTTCAGAAATATGAACACTAATAGCATACTCATTATCTTCTACATGAAAAATAATCGGAAGCTTTTCCCGACTGGCCCAGTTCAACGCTTCATGGAATTCACCCTGGCTTGTAGTCCCCTCACCAGAGGACACATAGACCACTTCCTTTTTCCCTTCCCACTTTCGGGTCAAAGCCGAACCAACAGACTGTAAAAATTGGGTGCCAGTGGGACTGGATTGACTCACGATTCGTAATTCTTTATCCCCAAAATGCTGGGGCATTTGGCGACCACCGGATGCAGGATCATCCTTCCGCGCCAAAAATCCCAATAAATGATCTTTACTCGTCACCCCAAGACCCAAGGTCAAGGCCGCATCCCTGTAATAGGGATATATCCAATCTTCACCCGGTTTCAAATTTGAAGATGCAGCCAACTGGGCTGCTTCATGACCAGAGCAAGCAATATGAAAAAACGATTTCCCTTGCCGTATCATAATCATCATTTTTTCATCCAACCGCCGGGCCAGAACCATCTTTCGGTAAATCTCTAATAATTCTTTTTTCTGGAATCCATGCAATCTTGGCATCAATTCACCTCTACTATTTCCTGCATATGAAATACATCATTAAATGATTGTGTTATCTTGTTTTTCACTAAGGATAAATCTTGTTTTCCCCCCAGAACCTTTTCCATGGATGTGACACCATATTCAAAAATACCGCAGGGAATTATCCCCCCATAATAATTGAGATCTGTATTCACGTTAAGAGCAAACCCATGCATCGTAACCCAACGGGAGATTCGAACACCTTGGGCGCCAATCTTTTCATCACCAACCCAAACACCAGTTAGCCCTTCTTTCAATCCTGCCTCAATACCATAAGTGAATAACGTATCGATCATCATTTGTTCTAAAGTTCGCATATACCAACTGACATTTTTTTTAAATCGGTGAAGATCCAAAATCGGATATCCCACAATTTGCCCAGGACCATGAAAGGTAATATCGCCACCTCGTTCTACGTTGAATACTTTTGCATCTTTTGGCGCTGATTGAAGCAAATGATTTTCATCCGCGTTTTTGCCTAACGTATAGACTGGTTCATGCTCTACAAATATCAATGTATCTGGCGCCTGTCCTATTAACACTTTTTGGTGGTATTCCTTTTGGAAATCCCAAGAAGATTGGTAATCCATTTGGCCTAAGTCTATGACTTTAATTTGGTTTTTCATTCTTAGTTATAATTGTGACAATGAGCTTGACGAAGCATTACTGATGAACACTCTGGCCAAATGCATCCAAGGCCGCTTCCATGACCGCTTCCGATAAAGTGGGATGGGCATGAACCGTCATTGCAATTTCTTGCCAAGTTGTTTCCAACGCCTTGGCCACACCTAGTTCGGCGATTAATTCAGTCGCTTCGCTGCCCACAATGTGGCAACCCAACAATTCGCCATATTTGGCGTCAAAAATAATTTTTACAAACCCAGTGGATTCTCGGATTGCCAGAGCTTTTCCGCTGGCACGAAAATCAAATCGTCCTACTTTAATATCATGTCCCATTTCTTTGGCTACCGCTTCTGTCATTCCCAAGGAGGCCACTTGAGGCTGACAATAAGTACATCCGGGAATATTTGAATAATCCACTGGATGAGCGTTCTCACCGGCAGCATGCTCCGCCGCTACATGGCCTTGGGCCGATGCTACATGGGCCAACCAAGGCGGTCCCGAGACATCACCAATGGCATAAATATTGGGGACGGAAGTTTGATTAAATTCATTAATTGTGATGGCGCCCCGGTCTGTTTTGACTCCAATATCATCTAGACCAATATTCTCAATATTCCCCGTGACCCCAACTGCATTCAAAACAATATCCGCATCAATGGTTTGGCTCTTTCCACCCTTTTCAGCATGAACCTTCACTCTGGTTTTTAGCTTCTCAATTTGGGTCACTTTTGTTTCTGTGTAAATCTTAATGCCGGATTTTTTAAAACTTTTTTCCACTTCTTTAGAGACATCCACATCTTCTACTGGGAGGATGTTGGACATCATTTCAATTAGGTGAATCTGAGTGCCATATTCATTATAAAAATAGGCGAACTCTGCCCCAATCGCACCGGCGCCGATAATGACCATTTTCTTCGGCGGCTCCTTTAAAATCATGGCTTCTTTGGAGGTAATCACCTGTTTCCCGTCCGGCTCCATTCCTGGAAAAATTCTTGGCCGCGCCCCAGTGGCAATAATAATACTGTCCGCTTTTACCGAATCGTTCTTTTTGCCATTGGTCACTTCAATTTCATTGGCGGATTTCAATACTCCTCTACCGTTGATATGGGTAATCTTATTTTTCTTCATCAAGAATTCGATTCCCTTAGAAAGACGGTTGGAGACATCACGACTTCGTTTGATTGTTTTACTAAAATCCACATCATATTCCGGAATATTAATCCCAAACTTTTTACTATTTTTCACATAATGGAGAATTTCAGCATTTTTCAACAATGCTTTGGTGGGGATACATCCCCAATTCAGGCAAACACCACCCAAATTATCTTCATCTATAATGACTGTATTTTTACCCAATTGGGCCGCACGAATGGCAGCAACATACCCCCCGGGGCCACCGCCTAAAACAGCAATATCAAATTTTACCATAGTCTTTTTCTACTTTTGCAATCCGAACAATATATTTTTCATACCAAATCGCCTTACCGCGTTTTTTAACTATTTTATGTTCGCTGTGATTGCGCCATGCTTTAATGGATTCTTTATCTTTCCAATAGACCGATGTAATACCAAACCCATTAGATTCACGCACTGATTCTACCCCTAAGAATCCAGGCATATTTTGTGCAAGTTCAGACATTCGAGTTGATGCTGTATCATATTCTTCCTTTTCTTCAAGTGTATGAATCGAGGTAAAAATGACCGCATAATATGGTGGTTTTGGTGTATTGGCTAGGCTCATTTTATTTTCCTATAATGCTTAAAAATTCTGCTCGCGTTTCTGCCGATTTTCTGAATTGACCCAACATGGCAGATGTGGATGCATAACTATTTTGTTTTTCAACACCGCGCATTTGCATACAGAGATGACGGCCTTCCATGACAACGGCTACGCCAACTGGATCAAGTACTTCTTGTAGCGTATTAGCTACTTGAGATGTCAACCGTTCCTGCAATTGAAGTCTGCGGGAAAACATATCAACAATTCGGGGAATTTTTGAAAGGCCAATCACTTTCCCATCGGGCAAATAGCCCACATGGGCTCTACCAAAAAATGGAATCATATGGTGTTCACACATGGAAAAGAATTCAATGTCTCGAACAACGATTAGCTCACTACAATCTTCGTGAAAAACTGCGTCATTTATAATATCATTTAAATTGGCGCGGTAACCTTGAGAAAAATATTCCCAAGATTTGGCAACGCGCGTTGGTGTTTTTACCAACCCTTCCCGTTTTGAATCTTCCCCGATAATTTCGAGTAAATCCTTGGTAATGTTTTCTAACCGATCAAAATTTTTCGTCATAGTTATGCCTCTTCTGCAAATGAATGTTTAGCCCAATCGACTTCATCAGGATCTTCGTGGATTTTATCCTTCAAAGCCCATACCCCTAGGTAAAACAATGGTGTATCCAATAATGCCACCAATACCTTGAACATAAATCCGTTAGCCAATAAGGGCCAGAATCTTACCCAATCTATGGCGCCGGCCGTACATAACAGAATCAATACGGCTGATGTATCCACCAATTGGGAGACGATTGTTGAACCATTATTCCTTAGCCAAAGATGTTTTCCTTTGGTGAGCCTTTTCCAAAAATGAAATATTCTGATGTCAATATATTGGGCCGCTAAATAAGCCACCATGGATGCAAATACTGCCGGTCCAAATAATCCAAATACTTTTGTGAATGTTTCATCTCCCACCGGGGACCATTCGGTTTGGGGCACAAAGTTGGCAAGGATAACGACACCCATAACAAATACAGAAGCCACCAATCCCGATAACACAACCTGGTTGGCTTTCTTTTTTCCGTACAATTCTGAAATGAGATCCGTGACCAAGAATGTAACCGGATAGGGAAGTATGCCTACGGACAATTCAAAAGTATAAAGGCCGAACGGTGTCCATGTAAAAAATTTTTGGAAGATAAGGTTTGCGCTAATCAGTGAGGCAATAAAGATGCCCGTCAAAATGAGGAAAAGTCGGTTTTTAAAGTCCATTAACTCGCGGAGCTCGGACCGTAATAATCAGTAAAAATAGTGGGTGTTTCCCGGAGTCGAATTCTATGTAGTTTGGCCCCTTTCAATCGGGGGGCAATCTGTTCCCAAATGAACTGAACCAAGTTTTCAGAACTGGGCTGTTTATCCTTGAACCAATCCACTTCTTTTTCAATTTGGCTATGATCCAATATATCGATTACATGTGTTTCAACAATTTTCTTCAAGTGGCCCAAGTCAACAATGAATCCTGTTTCGGGATTAATCTCACCGGTCACCATGACCTCTAATGTATAGTTATGTCCATGGACTTTTGAATCGGGACCAAACACATCCCAGTTTTTTTCATCCGTCCAGTCCCCATGACCGTATTGATGGGCGGCGTTGAAATAGAAAACTTTGGTTAAATAGGGATTGTTCATTTTTTTATTGTATGCTACAAATATTATTGAAGGTATAATTTAGGCTATTGCCCTCTGTGGACAAAAGGATTATGGTTACAATTTAAAAGAAAAACGTCTCAGAAATTCTGAGCATTTATTTTCCGACAATCATCCATGTTTGTCGTTGTTATATACGAAGCCTTAGGAATCGTCAAACAGGGATGTTTGACGGACCGGCTAATTCTTCAACTCTAGAATTAAGTACTTTTTTGTCTATTGTATTAAATAACCGATAATTAAAACTATCTCTTAACGCCTGCCAACTGGCTTCAATGATATTTTCTGAAACGCCTACAGTTGACCACGATTCTTCTCCATCACTACTTTCAATCAACACACGAACCTTCGATTCGGTGCCGGCGCGCTCATCCAAAACACGCACTTTATAATCCACCAGTTTTACGTCATCGATTTCAGGGTAAAATCGAACCAATGCTTTTTTAAGCGCCAGATTTAATGCATTTACAGGCCCGACGCCGTCGGCAATTGTATGTTCAATTTCTCCATCTACAATTACTTTCAGCATCGCATCAGCACGCTTGTGCCCATCCTCATCATAATTCACATTGATGCGTGAATCCAATACATCAAAGAATGGTTTATAAGCGCCTAACTCTTCTTGTAGAATTAGTTCAAATGATGCTTCCGCTCCATCAAACTGGTATCCCGCATGTTCCAAAGACTTTATCCGATCCACAACCTTTTTGGTGAGTGCTTTGTCTCCATTGAGACGCACCCCCAGCTCCGATGCTTTATAGCGGACGTTACTCTGTCCGGAAAGGTCAGAAACCAAAACGCGTCTTTGGGCCCCCACTATTTCCGGTTCAATATGTTCATACATGGCGCTATTTTTCAGGACGGCACTTACATGAATGCCACCCTTATGGGCGAAGGCAGATCGGCCCACATATGCCGCCCGCTGATCCGGTGCCAAATTCATCACCTCCGATACATAATGAGATAAAGAAGAAAGTTTGGATAAATCTAAATTTTGGACCGGTTTCAAACCCAGTTTCAAAACGAGATTAGGAATAATACTCATAAGGTTGGCATTCCCACAGCGTTCACCCAATCCATTAATCGTCCCTTGCACATGACCCACCCCAGCCTCAACGGCTACCAAAGTATTAGCCACCGCCATTTCACTATCATTATGGGCATGAACACCTAAGGGGGCGCTGATGGTTTTCTTAGTGGTTGAAATAATCTGAGAAATTTCTGAAGGTAGTGAACCACCATTGGTGTCACATAATACGACAGTGTCGGCTCCAGCTTTCTCGGCTGCTTTTACCATACGGAGTGCAAATTCAGAATCATCTTTATATCCATCGAAGAAATGTTCTGCATCAAAAATGACATGGCGTCCTTCAGATTTTAAGAATCGAATGGATTCATAGATTAATGCTTCATTCTCTGATTCATCCAGTTCCAATCCAATTTCAGAATGAAGTTTCCATGATTTGCCAAATAATGAAACTACGGATGTTTCAGCCACTAACATGGCATTCAGGTTGGCATCTGATTTTACTTTATCAGGGAAACGGGCTGTGGAACCAAAAGCACAAATTCGTGCAACCTCTAATTTTTCTTCCCGAATCCGTTTAAAAAATGCTTCATCCTTTGGATTACTCCCGGGCCATCCTCCTTCGATAAAATCTACCCCAAATTCATCAAGACGTAACGCAATTCTGATTTTATCCTCAACGGAAAGGTTAACGCCCTCTCCTTGGGTTCCATCTCTTAAAGTGGTATCAAATATTTCAAATATTCTTGGTTTCATCAGAGAACCAAATCCTCAAATACCCATGGATTAAAATTCCGGTGCTTTTCTTCGAAAGATTGAATTTTATCTTTCATTCCCATTGTTTGATCTATTTCATCTAAACCATGCAAGAGACAGAGTTTTTTATATTCATCAATTTCAAATGAAATGGATTCACTATTGGAGTGTTGAATTGTTTGGTCTTTCAGATTAATCGCCAATTCAAATCCAGTAGTTTGATCAACAGTTTGAAAAAGTTCATCAACTTGAAAATCACTTAATACAATGGGCAGCAATCCATTTTTGAAACAGTTATTGTAGAAAATGTCCGCAAAACTGGGGCCAATGATGACACGGAAACCATAATCTTGAATGGCCCATGGGGCATGCTCACGACTGGAGCCGCAACCATAATTTTCTCTCGTTAATAAAATCGAAGCGCCTTGGTAGCGATCCTGGTTTAAGACAAAATCCGGATTCAATGGTCGATTTTTACAGGGCATTCCCGGTTCACCCTTGTCCAAATAACGCCATTCATCAAAAAGGTTGGGACCAAATCCAGTCCGTTTGATTGATTTCAAAAACTGCTTCGGAATGATGGCGTCCGTATCCACATTGGGACGATCGATAGGCGCAACTAATCCAGTAAAATTTAAAAATTTATCCATAATTATAACGCCTTCAGCATTTCTCTTACATCAACAAAATGGCCGTGAACAGCGGCAGCGGCTGCCATGATTGGACTCACCAAATGGGTGCGTCCCCCTTGTCCTTGTCGTCCTTCGAAATTTCTATTGGATGTAGAAGCACATCGCTCCCCCGGTTCCAGTCGATCAGCATTCATGGCTAAACACATGGAGCACCCCGGTTCACGCCATTCGAATCCAGCATCCACAAATACTTTGTCCAGTCCCTCAGATTCAGCTTGATTTTTCACTTCTCCTGATCCGGGAACAACCATAGCCAACTTGATTGTTTCGGCCACCTTTTTTCCCTTTACAATTTGGGCTGCGGCACGCAAATCCTCAATGCGAGAATTGGTGCAAGAACCAATAAACACCTTATCCAATTTATAATCGGACAATGAGCCACCATCAGAAAGTCCCATATAATCCAGTGCATTTTCAATACCATTTTGGCCGGTCATTGGTATGGCTTCACCTACGTCCAGTCCCATCTCTGGGGATGTGCCCCAAGTGATTTGGGGTATAATGCCGTCCGCATCCAATTCGATAATAGTGTCGAATTTGGCATCTGTATCCGAAGAAAGTGTTTTCCAATAAGTCACAGCCAAAACTAATTGAGTGCCCTTTGGGGCAAAAGGCCGACCTTTTACATATTCAATTGTTTTTGCGTCGACAGCAATAAGCCCTGCACGGGCACCAGCTTCGATGGCCATATTACATACTGTCATCCGCTCTTCGATTGATAAAGCTTGAATCGTTTCTCCTGCGAATTCAATGGTATGACCCGTGCCGCCTGCAGTGCCAATTTTTTTAATAATGGCCAAAACCAAATCCTTGGCGGTCACCCCTTTTTGCAAATCTCCATCTACCTTTATCAACATATTTTTGTATTTGCGCTGAACTAGACATTGGGTAGCCATAACGTGTTCCACTTCAGATGTACCTATTCCAAAAGCTAAAGCACCTAAAGCACCATGCGTGGCCGTGTGTGAATCACCACATACGATAGTCATCCCCGGCAAGGTTGCACCCTGCTCAGGCCCCACCACATGAACGATTCCTTGGCGGTCATCATCCATGGGAATATAGGGTACACCGAAGTATTTACAGTTTTCTACCAATGTATCAACTTGTAGGGCAGAAATAGGGTCTGCAATTCCTTGCTCTCGATTCTTAGTTGGAATGTTATGATCCGCCACCGCAAGATTTGCTGATGTCCGCCATGGTTTTCGATTGGCCAAGCGAAGTCCTTCAAAAGCTTGAGGCGAGGTTACTTCATGAATTAACTGACGATCAATATACAGCAGTGCATTCCCATTGTCGTCTTCGTGGACCAAATGAGCATCCCACAATTTATCATATAGTGTTTTTCCCGTCATGTTTATGGTGCTGTCACAGCAGCAAGAAGTTCATTCACTTCGCTCTGAATGCTGTATTCATTAATGGCCTGTAGATATGCTTTGGCACTGGCTTCAACAATATCTGTAGAAACGCCGCGGCCGGAGAAAGATTGTTCACCATTTTTCAAACGGAGATGCGCTTCACCTTGGGCAGACCGCCCAACAGTTACGGAGCGTACTTGGTAAGATTCAATGTGGAATTTCGAATTCAACGCACGATCAATGGCATTGAAACAGGCATCCACCGGACCATCGCCCGTAGCAGATTCTTCCACCAATCTATCGTCAGACTTGATTCGAACTGTTGCAGTTGGAATTGTTGTTGTTCCAAGATTAACGTGAAGATAATCCAGGAAATGGCGGTAATCTTTTTGGACCACTTCTTGACCCATTAGGAGGCGCAGGTCGTCGTCAAATACTTCTTTTTTCTTATCGGCCAATTCCAGGAACCGTTGATATACCGAATTCAGCTCTTCCTCTGATGGATCAAACCCAATGGCTTTCAGACGAGAATCCAATCCATGACGACCAGAATGTCGGCCCAAAATAATTTTAGACTCATGGACTCCCACTTCTTCTGGATTAATAATTTCGTAGGTTTTGTTATCTTTCAACATACCATCCTGGTGAATACCCGATTCATGGGCAAACGCATTATCACCCACAATAGCCTTGTTAGGTTGAACAACCATACCCGTAAATGAAGACACCATACGACTGGCGTTAAATATCTCGGATGTATTTATTTTTGTTTCCACATCCCATAAATCTTCACGGACTGCAAGGGCCATGACAATTTCTTCCAAGGATGCATTCCCTGCTCTTTCACCAATACCATTGATGGTACATTCCACTTGGCGGGCACCGTTGGTTATGGCAGAAAGGGAGTTGGCTACGGCCAATCCCAGATCATTATGGCAATGGACACTAATTACCGCTTGATCAATATTGCTAACGCGCCGTTTTAATTCGGCAATTTTTTCACCAAACTCTAAGGGCATAGTATATCCAGTTGTATCTGGAATATTCACCGTTGTGGCACCGGCAGCGATGACTGCTTCTACAATTTCAGATAAATATCCAATATCGGTTCGTCCCGCATCTTCCGGGGAAAATTCCACATCATCTGTAAATGTTTTGGCTAATGCCACCGCATCACAAGAAATTTTTAAAATATGCTGACGTTTTTCTTCCAGAGTTTTTCCGTAACGGTCGCTGCCGAATTTTCCCATCATATGGATATCCGATGTGCCTGCAAAAGTATGGATTCGAAATGTTTCTGCATGCTTCAAAGCATCATAAGCAGCTTTCACATCTTTATCAACAGTTCGGGCCAACCCGGCCACCACCGTATCCACAGCATCGGCGATACGCTGTACCGCATCAAATTGCACTTTGGATGATACGGGGTATCCTGCTTCAATTACATCCACATTCAGTTTATTCAATTGCTTAGCGATCTCAATTTTTTCCACCAAGTTAAGAGAGCAACCGGGCGCTTGTTCCCCATCCCTGAGCGTTGTGTCAAAAATAACAATTTTATCCTTCATAAGACATCCTTACCATTTCAATAATTGAATCAGATTTGTCGGCGCATTTTTCCAAGATAAGATCACGCATACCGGTTGTACTTACTACGGAGGTATTGCGGGTGGCAATATCTTCCGTGCGAAAACCAAGTTCCAGCACTTCACTTATGGCATCATAGATCATGGTCGCTGCATCGGGTAAGTCAAATGTGTAATCCAGCATCATGGCGACAGAACCAATCATGGCCAATGGATTGGCCCGATTTTGTCCGGCGATCTCAGGCGCAGTTCCGTGGACCGGTTCATAGAGTGAATGTTTTTCTCCAAGACTTGCAGATGGGAGCATTCCCAGGCTTCCCGTGACCATAGCAGAAATATCACTAAGAATATCGCCAAATAAATTTTGGGTCACAATTACATCAAACTGTTTGGGATCCCGCACCAATTGCATGGCGGCATTATCCACATACATCTCGTTCAGAAAAACATCGGGATATTCTTTGTGGACTTCTTCAACAACATCCCGCCAGAATTGAGAACTTTCTAACACATTAGCTTTATGAACAGAAGTGACTCTGTTATCCCGTTTTCGTGCCAATTCAAACGCGGAGCGGGCAATACGTTCAACTTCTTTTCGTGAATAAGTGAGTGTATTCCATCCTTTATTTTTATCCATACCACGCGGTTTTCCGAAATAGATTCCACCGGTTAATTCACGCACAACCATTACATCCGCTTTTCGAATTACGCTGGGACGTAGGGAAGATGCTTCTAAAAGAGCATTGTATATTTTGGCGGGACGAAGATTGGCATAAAGTCCTAAGGATTCTCGCAACTTCAAAAGGCCTTGTTCCGGTTTATTCTCATGGGGCTGTGAATCCCATTTGGGTCCACCCACTGCGCCCAAAAGTACAGCGTCGGATTTTTTGCATTTTTCCAATGTTTCGTCCGTCACCGGTACACCATGTTTATCAATGGAACAGCCGCCGAATAATGCTTCTTCATAATCAAACTGCACACTGAATTCCTGGCCGACCAAATCTAAAACCTGAAGTGCCGGATCCATAATTTCTGGACCAATGCCATCCCCCGGTAAAACAGTTAATTGATAGGATTTCATAATACTATTCCTTATTTAAATATTTTCCGGTCTTAATGGGCGCAACTGTTTCCCCGCCTGCCACATTTCCTGGTTATTTACTTCCGCCAATTCTTTTTCCAATTGTTCGCGGTAGTCCGGCTTAGAGTTTGTTTCAATAGAGATTCGGGCTTCTTCGCCGCTCAATACACTTTGGTAACATTCTTCAATAACAGGTTTAATGGAATCTTTGAATTTTGGTGCCCAATCTAATGCGCCGCGCTGAGCTGTGGTGGAACAGTTGGCATACATCCAGTCCATACCTTTTTCAGCCACCAATGGATATAAACTCTGGAGTGCTTCTTCAATCGTTTCATTATAGGCTTCCGATGGTGAATGACCATGTTCTCTTAATACTTCATATTGTGCCAAAAAGGCACCTTGCAGTAGTCCCATTAAAACACATCGTTCACCAGTTAGATCGCTATGAACTTCCTTTTCAAAAGTAGTTTCAAACAAATGGCCTGAACCAAATGCAAAGGCAGTGGCAATACAGCGGTCTTTCGCATTTCCTGTATAATCCTGATGAATGGCAAAGGATGCATTAATGCCCCGGCCATCCAGAAAATGGTTTCGAACAGTTAATCCACTCCCTTTTGGAGCAACAAGGATTACATCAATATTTTCCGGCGGAATGATATGGGTATCCTCATGGAAAACAATACCAAAACCGTGGGAAAAATATATGGCATCCCCCTCATCTAAATTGTCTTTTACCATGGGCCATAGCTGGATCTGGGCCGCATCGGAGATTAAAAACTGGACGATGGATCCGCGCTTGGTCGCTTCTTCCAACTCAAATAAATTTTCACCTTCTACCCAGCCGTCAGCCAAGGCATTTTCCCAACTTTTACCACGGCGCAAACCAAGAATCACATTGAATCCCTGGTCACGCATATTGAGACCTTGCCCCCGCCCTTGGGGACCGTATCCCAGAATTGCAGTCACTTCTTTATCCAAAATTTCTTTACACTTTTCTACAGGATAGTCGGATCGTTCTACGATTGTTTCACGGTGTCCATTAATGTTGATTTCTTTCATGAGTTATATGTCCTTAGTTATGGTATGTATGGATTTGCTCCGGCTGCCAATTCACTTCTTCCGCCGTTGCGTTAATTTTTTCTGATAATACTTTATGGGTTCTACCTCGGCGCATGGATATTTTTCCTGTACGCATGATTTCGGTAATGTTGAATGGCTGTAATGCTTCAACCAATTCATCGATAACTTCTTTTTCGTCCGCCGTTTCAATGATGACTGTTTCAAGTCCCATATCAACGATGCGGGCACCAAATTTTTTCACCAGCAGATTAAGTTCATTTAATCGTTCGGGGCCGGCATGAACTTTGATGAAAATAAATTCCCGCGTAACACAAGCCAATTCAGAAACATCCTTCACTGCTACAACATTCACGAGGTTTAAAAGATTAAAATAGATATTACCTCTTTTACGTCTATCCACTTCATTGGCAACGATGGTCATGCGGCTAATGCCTTTTTTTTCACTCTTGCCAACCACAAGGCTATCAATATTAAAATTCCTTCGGCGGAATAAACTGGCAATTCGGTTAAGTACACCTGGTTTATCTTCGACTAAGGCAATCAATGTCTGTTTCATTTGATCGATTCTTTCTTTTCTTGAGTCAATTCTCCATTGGATTCTTTTAACGGACGTTCAATCATTTGATGTAGGTCTGCACCTGTTGGCACCATGGGATAAACAACATCATGTTTTTCTACGATAAATTCGATAAGAGATGGTCCTTGCTGTTTTTGGGCTTTGCGCATGGTTGGAATAACATCTTTTAATTCCTGAACCTTATAGGCTTCTAAACCGTAAGCACCAGCTAATTTCACATAATCAGGACTTAATATGGGCGTTTCAGAATAGCGGGCGTTATAAAACATTTCCTGCCATTGGCGCACCATTCCCAAGTATCCATTATTTATAATTGCAATATTAATATTGCAATTTTCCTGAACGGCCGTACCCAATTCCGTCATGGTCATTTGAAAGCTACCATCACCAACAATGATCCAAATTTCTCTATCTTTTTCATAAAAACTAGCACCGATACCCGCCGGAAGGCTGAATCCCATGGTGCCCAATCCACCAGATGTAAGTAATGTCCGTGGATCTTCATGTTCATAATATTGCGCTTCCAACATTTGATGCTGGCCCACGTCCGTTACAATAAGGGCATCGCCCTTAGTCCCTTCCCAAATTTTTCGAATCACCTGAGCGGCCATGAGTGCGTCAGTATTCTGATGTATAATGTCTTTCCCTTTAGAATCACTCCGCCAACCATCAATTTTCTGTAACCATGGCCGATTATCTTGTTTCTTAACTAATGGTAAAACTTGAGTAAGAACCGTCTTTAAATCTCCATGGATTGGTAAATCAACATTTATATTTTTATTAATCTCAGCTGGATCAATTTCAACATGTATCTTTTTTGAATTGGGAGAATAATTTTCCAGTTTACCCGTAACACGGTCATCAAAACGCATGCCGCAAGCAATCAAAAGGTCCGCCTCTTGGATAGCTTGGTTTACCCAAGTTTCACCGTGCATACCCATCATTCCAAAGACTAACGGATGGCTGGCCGGAACACCGCCAATACCTAATAATGTGGTGCCAATAGGAATGTTGACTTGCTCAGAAAGTTCAATCACAGTTTGAGTTGCTTCAGACATAATGATGCCATGGCCCGCCAGAATGAATGGACGTTCTGCTTCTTCTATCATTCTTGCAAATGTTTTTAAATGTTCTTCCGTAGCACCTGGTGGCTTCACTTCTCCCGGCATATCAATCAGTGATTTCGGGTAATTAAATTCAATAGATTGATTTTGTATATCTTTTGGAATATCAACTAAAACAGGGCCAGGCCTACCGCTGCGCGCCACGTGAAATGCTTCTTTAATCGTGTCAGCCAATTCGTTAATATCCATAACAAGATAATTATGTTTCGTAACCGGAATTGCCGCACCGGTGATATCAATCTCCTGAAATGCATCCGAACCAATGACCGATGAGGGAACCTGGCCGGTGATGCAAACCATGGGAACAGAATCCATCATGGCCGTGGCCATGCCCGTAATCATATTGGTTGCGCCGGGACCGGAAGTCGCCATTGCAACGCCGACCTTGCCACTGGCACGGGAATACCCATCAGCCATATGGGTTGCCCCCTGTTCATGGCGCACCAAAACATGATGTATTTTGTCACGGTATTTTTCCAATGCATCATAGGCAGGGAGTATGGCGCCACCAGGATAGCCGAAGACTACATCGACTCCTTCTTTGGCTATACATTCCCAAATTATCTCAGCACCTGTTAATATTCTTTTATCCATTTTTATAATTAATCCTACTTTAATACAGCACCGGTATTTGCCGATGTCACCATACGGGCATACCGTCCTAAATATCCATTTTTTATTTTTGGTTCAAACTCTGGAAGCGCAGCCAAGCGAGATTGGATTTCTTCGTCGCTCAGTTCAACATTGATGCTTTTTTCAGGGATATTAATATGAATTGTATCTCCTTCATTTATTGCGGCAATGGGCCCGCGATTGGCTGCTTCTGGTGAAATGTGACCAATGCAAGCACCCCGCGTTCCACCGGAAAATCTCCCGTCTGTAATCAAGGCTACTTTATCACCCAATCCCATTCCCATTATGGCGCTGGTGGGGGATAACATTTCCGGCATACCGGGACCGCCTTTAGGTCCTTCATAACGAATGACCACCACATCACCGGGTTGCACTTCTTTATCCATGATGCCCGATAAAGCTTCCTCCTGTGATGCATAAATCCGGGCCGGGCCGGAATGAACCAACATTTTTTCTTCCACCGCTGCCGTTTTTACCACCGATCCATCGGGAGCTATGTTACCGAAAAGAATGGCCAATCCGCCCTCTTGAGAATAGGGGGTATCCACAGTCCGAATAATCCGCTCATCCTTGGATACTGCGCCGCGGATATTCTCCCCCAACGATTTTCCCGTAACAGTTGGACAATCCAAATCAAGTATATTATCTTTTTTTGATAATTCAGATAATATTGCCGAAATGCCACCGGCGCGATCCACATCTTCCATGTGAACATCTTTGGTGGCGGGACTTACTTTGCAGATATAAGGCGTCTTTTTTGCAATTTCATTTAATTCTTTTAAGTCAAATTCGAGGCCCGCTTCAATGGCAATGGCCAATGTATGTAAAACCGTATTGGTGCTGCCACCCATGGCCATATCGAGAGCAAATGCATTTCGGATTGATTCAGACGTAACCAAATCTCTTGGTTTTATATTTTTATCTATTAAGTCAACAATTCGTTTCCCTGCCTCTCTCACCAAATCTAAACGACCATCATCCACAGCTAAAATAGATCCATTCCCCGGGAGAGCAATCCCCAATGCTTCCATCAAACAATTCATAGAATTTGCGGTGAACATGCCGGAACAGGAACCGCAGGTGGGGCAGCCTTCTTTTTCTAGAGCAGTAAGTTTCTCCTCAGAAATAGCACCCGATTGAACTTGACCCACACCTTCAAAAACAGAAATTAAATCAACTTTTTCTCCATCAAGATTTCCCGCTTTCATGGGCCCGCCGGAGACAAAAACAGTGGGAATATTTATTCGAACGGCTGCCATGAGCATCCCTGGGACAATCTTATCGCAATTAGTAATACACATGAGGCCATCCAAGCGATGGGCTTCGGCTACCGTTTCTACACTGTCCGCAATTAACTCTCGACTGGCAAGGGAATAACGCATCCCTATGTGACCCATGGCAATGCCATCATCCACGCCGATAGTATTGAATTCAAAGGGGATGCCACCGGCCTCCCGAATAGCTTGTTTGGCCACCTTGCCAAATTCCTGTAAATGGACGTGGCCGGGAATCAGGTCAATGTAGGAATTGGCCACACCGATGAACGGTTTCTCAAAATCTGATTCGGTTTGAATGACACCAGTGGCCCGGAGCAAACTCCGGTGGGGGGCATGTTCAAACCCTTTTTTTATTGTATCTGATCGCATTAATGCTTCCATTTATTTTCAAAAATTTATGGACACGCATCAAGTCTAATCAGATGGAATATTCATTTGGGTAGGGGTATTGGGAGGGAGTTTTTGTCCCACCGTCATCTTCACCTACCGTTTGTCAAATATTCGGTCAGGCGACTTGGACGGCGAGTCCAATAATCACTAGAATAAAGAGATCAATAATTAGCGAGTTAATTCGCAACGATTCAATATCAAGATTAAGCACACCGATGGGGCCGCTTTGGATTGTTCTGGCTGATATTGTATTATTCATCATCTTATTCAAGTAATCCATTATCAATACTGTGATAACGTGGGCGCAAGCTTAGAGACTAGGAATAACTAGGTACAATACTTTTTTTACAAGATAGTAAAATATATTTATTGTAGTGCATTTATGATAATTGTGCGTGTGTCTGCAGGATCAATAACAGCATCTATTTCTAAAAATGATGCCGCTTCGGTGGCTTTGCCTGTATCATACATTTGTTGGACGAGTTTATCGTAAAGTGCTTTCTGTGCTTTTGGATCCTTTTCCGCTTCCAATTCTTTTTAAACCCATAGCGCCAAGTTCTCCCGTGATTACACCATCGGCAGCAGTTTTTGTTTGAAGATCATCTAGGTTACGCCTTTTGCGCTGGGCCGCCACGGCCAATTGACCATATTCAATAAATGAATTGGCATCACATAAATCTTTTAAGTTTTCTCGTGCAGTTCGATAGCCTTTATTATGCCTTTTTTCAGCAGCTTCGGTTCGAGATGAATCCAGCGTTTTCTCAATCCGGGCATTAAGTTTATCAAGTGAACTCTTGGAATTTGGATCGATTGACATGTGTTTTTTCAGATTTTTTTGTTGAAATGTTTTTTCTAAGTAATAACCGATGGACACAGTTCATTAACCACACAGGTACCGCATTGGGGTCGCCGCGCGATACATACTGCGCGGCCATGATCAATAATTAAATGGGTGAGTTTGACCCAGTTTTTATCCTCGAATAATACCATCAATTCAAATTCGATTTTTTTCGCATCTTTAGTATTGACGAATTTCAAAAGATTCATGATGCGCACCATGTGGGTATCAATCACCATAGAGGGCACATTATAAATTTCTCCCAAAACGCAATTGGCGGTCTTGCGACCCACTCCCGGGAGCTTCACCAATTCATCCATATCATTGGGGACTTGCCCCTCATGCTCTTCTATAATTTTTAAACTGGATCCCTGGATAGACTTCGCTTTTTGATTGTGGTATCCACAAGAATGAACATCTTTCGCCAGTTCCATGACATCACAATAAGCAAAATCTTCCGGCGATGGATATTTTTTAAATAGTGCCGGTGTCACCTGGTTAACGCGATGGTCTGTACATTGAGCGGAGAGAATTGTTGCTACCAACAATTCATGGGCAGAATTATAATGGAGAGAACATTTGGCGTTAGGGTATTCCCCCAATAGAGTTTTAAAAACCGCTTTTGCCCGTCCAACTTTTCTGGTGTTACTCTCCCTCACTTTGTGAGTTCTTTAACCAAAGATTGGATATTCGTTACTATAGATGCTTTAGAAATCACCAAATCACATCCGGCCGCTTTCAGTTTATCCCGAGTTTCTTTATGCACTTTATTCATATACCCTAGCAGGGTCATTCCGGTCTTACTGTTCAGTTTAGAAACAAATTGAACATTTCCAAATTTCTCGTCGTCCAGATCAACGATTCCAATCCTGCACTGATCCGGAAGATCATAAATAGATTCAGTAAAAGTGACTTCCATATCGATGGCGGTGAGCCGCTCCGACAGTTCCGTCCCCTTCTGAAAATCTTTCACAAAGAGTGCAATATTACTCATATTATCCTTTCAAATTCGGGACAAGGTCCCAGTCAAATTCTGACGCATTTTCCATATCTTCATAAACTATTTCTACTGCTTCAATGGAAGACTTCAATTCATTTATATTGATATTTCTTTGGATGCCTGCGTATTCGGCAAATTTGTTTTCACATTTTTTCAAGAGGTTCCGGGCACCGGTCAAGTTGCCATTTCCCAAATGGACAAAACTTACAGCAAGCTGAATCAGCCCTTGGATGAATTTCCGATCGGGAAAATTGTAATCAGACCAAAGATCCTCCCAAGCTTCGTGGGCCTCGAAATAATCGCCCTTTTCATATTCCGCCAGCCCCTTTTGAAAAAGGACTTCCATCTCTACTGCTTCACCCACTGATGGTGACTGATTCTTTCAAGCGGTAATGCTTCCCGTCAAAATGAACGGTGCAGGCCTGATGAACAGGATCGTGTTCAAAAAATAGTATCCAATTCTCATCCACCGCTTTGGGTAAAAATAATTGCTTTTCCTGAACGGTGAGGACAGGCAGAATATCGTAAGCCATAACCCAAGGCAAAGGGATATGGGCTGCCATTGGAATGAGGTCCGCCATGTAAACAATTGTATTGCTGCTATCCTGAATCTTGGGCAGCATCATTCCGGTGGTATGTCCGTAAGACATTTCCATGGTGATTTCAGGTAAAAAGGATTCTTTTCCATCCACGATTTTGATCATGCCATTTTCCGCCAACACGGACCAGTCCGCTTCCATGAAACTGCCCTGATCTTTTTCAGATGGTGAATTGGCCAAATCCCAGTTTTCATTTTGCATCCAATAGGTGGCGTTAGGGAAAACCGGTTCTAGTTTGCCATTTACAAATTTGGTGTTTCCACCGATATGATCAAAATGCATGTGGGTACAAAAGACATCTGTAATTTCATTCGCTGTAAAATTATGTTTCGCCAAAGACGAATTCAGGTTCACCGTTTCCGTATCAATATTATAGATAGCTTTGAATTTATCCTGCCATTTATTGCCATTGCCCGTATCCACAATAATTTTTCTACCATGCCCAACCAAGAGTAAAGATCGAGTGACCATGGTGATACGATTCTGATCATCCGCAGGCGCTTCTTTTTCCCATAGTGGTTTGGGGATGATGCCAAACATGGCACCCCCATCAAGGGCGAAAACGCTAGTTTCTATGCTGTAGAGGTCGTAGCCGCCAATGTTCATTTTGTCAATTTTGTTAAGTGGGTTGAAATGTTAGGCAGATTATTCTGAGAATTTTTGGCAAAATACCGCAATGCTTCCAACTGGATGATATTTACTTCCCAAACGGGATTTTCAATCAATCCCTCTGCCAATTTGATAAAAAAGTTACCGCCATTTTTCATATAATCTTCAAGTCCATTCATGATATTTTTGCCCGAACCAATTTCAACCGATACCCTACTGAACCAATAGGAGAGCTCCCGGCGATAGCCCTCAATACGGACATAATCCCCATTCCACAAACGATTGGCTGCAGCCATTTTAATTAATTGCATTTTATCTTTTGACACTTGACCCATTATACTTATTTCATAGTCAACTTTATCATGGGGGTCGGGCAAGGATTCTTTGCAAATTTGTTTCAGTAAACATCGGGTATAAGGCCATGTATTTTTCACGTCCGGACTGAAAGTATTGGCCCGCTGAAGATGATAGGTAAATAGTCCCAATCGATCAAAATCCTGGAGGGCCACTTCCAGTAAACAATCAATCCCCGCCAAACCATTCTCACTCACCCATTGGAGGCGCGCTGCTTCCTGCTCCATTTCTATTGGATTCCCACTTTGGCAGGCGTCCTCCAGATCGGCGATAAAAACTGTGAGGCCGAGACCATCTTTGGCGACCGCATCCAACACTGCCTTGTCATCTTTTCGTTGTGGATACTTTTCCGCCAATTCAGCCATAGCCTCCAGCAATGGTTGGGATGGGTTATGGCGGTCATCCCCAATGGTGTTTTTCAGCGCATTCAGAGCAATAATGGGATGGGCGTTTGAGGGACCGTCATAGATTGAGGTGACAGCCCGATCGAAGTAGGATTTAATTCTTTTTGGTAAGGACAATTTTGAGGATTGTAATGAGAATCTTAAAAAAGAATAATTACTTTTTCTTCTTCGGCGCATCCAGATCAAAGAAGATACTGAGAGATAGTCCCGTCAAGCGTGAATATTCAGATGGAAATCCCGTGGCGGAATCTTTCATGGGCTTATCAGCAAATCGGTTTGATACACCATCGCCTATGGGATCCCAGTTTGGATTGAATAATTGCGTAATTGGCATGGATGTGGGATCGTGAAAATAACCAAATTCCATTCCCCAACGTGGATTACTTTGAAAACCCATAAGAAAGCCCAGCCGATTGCTGGCATGATTGGTAATTCCATTTCGGATAATCATACCCCGAATACCCCACCAGCGGGATTTCAAAAAGCCGTTAGCACTTTTCTTTGTCTTGAATTTGTAATATGTGGCATCCATATTAAAGTTCGGGTTTACGGACCAGGCCAAATTAATCATATCCCATTTATTGTCCTTTTGATAGAGGACGCGACTGTAATCAATACCCGTGCCATATATGGGTAAGCCGATCCTAAATCCGATTTCACTTTTGTCCGTAATTCCTTTGCGATACCACAAATAGGGAAACACATTTTCTGTAGAAAGTGCGTATCCTTTTTTCACTTTACCCGCTTCCGGTAAATGGGGATTGATGGTTGGGTGTGATGCGCATCCTGAAAGTAAAAGGATGGCGAAATTTATTAGAATGAACCGTCGAAACTTTGACGGATCAAAAAAACTAATGAAGAGAATATTATCCCCCCTCTGGACGATCCAAAGCCTTTCGGTCTGGTTGCGGGGGTAAATTCACAATTTGATCTGCAAAATAGTTACCGATATGGGCAATCACATCTTTCACAGAAACCATGCCATGAATGGAATTATCCTGATTTATAATTGGAATGTGGCGGATACCAAATACATGCATTTTATTTAGGGCAAAGGCGATGGGATCATTGGCCTGGAGTGTTTCTGGATTGGAAGTCATGTAATCATCAATAATCTCTTTTTCCGTATCCAATCCTTTGGAAATGGCCCGCAACAAGAAATCCCGCTCTGTCATAACGCCTACAATTTTTCCACCAGATTCAACCATGACACAGCCCACTTTTTTCTTTCGGAGAATATCAATAACCGATTGAAGGCTTGTGCCCGTTTGCACAGTGGGATGGTCCCTTAATTCAAGACTTGAAATGGTATCATCAAGAGACAAAGCTTTATTAAGTGTCATATCAGAAGCATTTTCCAATTCATCCATTCGGGTTAATTCATCATCAAATTCGTTTTGCATAATCATGTCTCCAGTTTACTGAATTTACAATATTCTCAAAGGGAATACAAATTCGCCAATCAGGCATTTTGTTTTATCCATTCAGATGTAACAGATTTGGGCCGCGTAATGGGAATCCCAAGTGCTCTATTAATGACCATCTGAGAGATCATTCCCATGGCGCGGGATATACTAAACAGCACCGTATAATAATTGAATTCTTTCAGGCCATAATAATAAAGCAATGATCCGGAAGCGGCATCCACGTTAGGCCATGGATTTTTTGCTTTCCCTTGTTCCTGAAGAACGGGTGGAGCAACTTCAAAAAGAGAACCGACGATTGAAAAAATATCATCATCTTGAATATGTTCTTTTCCAAAATCTACAAAGGCAGTAAAGCGAGGATCAGGGCAGCGTAAAACTGCATGGCCATATCCAGGGATAACCCGTCCATTATTCAATCTGTCCCAGCAAAATTGTTTCAGTTCTTCGGTAGAAGGTGCGCCATTAAAATGATCTCGTACTTCCAATACGAATTTTAAACATTCCTGGTTCGCCAATCCATGGAGAGGTCCAGCGAGACCATTAAGTCCAGCTGAAACTGATAAATAAGGAGACGAAAGTGCCGATGCCACAGTCAAGGCACTAAATGCGCTTACATTTCCACCTTCATGGTCGCAATGGAGCATAAGATAAAGTTGCATCAATTTCTTGAAATCATCATCCTCTATCCCCAGCATATGGGCAAAATTTCCTGCCCAGTCTAAAGAATTATTATGGGCGATTCGGCCACCTTTATTAAACCGCATTCTATAAATACCGGCACCGATGCCTGTAAGTTTAGCCACCAATCGAAGCCCATCTTCTAATGTCCATTTCCAAAAATCAGCTTTGGGTATACCTTCATCATATTTGCTGGCAAAAAGACTGTCCACTTGCATACTTTGGATAGCCGTGGTGAACATGGTCATGGGATGGGAATTCTCCGGCATTGCTTCCAAAATATTCCAAACATAATCTGGGACTTCTTGGTGCTCCCTTAGTTGATTTTGTATATCGGAAAGCGCATTCGCATCTGGCAAATCACCAGTAAGTAAAAGATAGAAAACTTCTTCCGGTGAAATATGGGTGATATCCAATAATGGATAACCACGGATGATGAGCCCCTTATCGGCAGAAACAGCAGACGTTTCACAAGTGAGCCCCTTGATGCCACGCATCCCGCCATAGGCCTGGGAAACCGTCACATCACTAATTTTCACATCCCCCTTTTCTTTTATAATTGACCGGATTTCATCCTGCCATTGGGAGATTTTTTCTGTAAGTACTTTCTGAAGCATAATAACCTTAATTCAAAAATATTAGTCTAAATTGAAATGCAATTTACTAAAATTTGAAGAATAAATATCTGTCTAATCGACGACAATATTGACGTATTCATCAAAATTGGATAAAATGCCATCCGCAAGACTGCAAACATTCTCCCGGCGGATATTTTCTACAAAGGCATAAAACTGTGTTGCCGGCCCTTCCGATTTCAATTGGTAATCTGTAAAGCCATCCCCCATTACATGAATTTTCCCCGATAGTCCTAATGCCTTTGCCTGAGCAACTTTTCCACCGGGTTGAGCAAGGACATTTTTTGAATTCACCCCTTCAATATGATTATTTTCATCATAAATAAATTCATTGGCAAATACGTACTCGGTAGTAATGCCAAACATCGACACAATTGGAATGATCATTTCCCGAAAACCACCAGAGATTATAATAATATGTGATGCATTTTCTTGAATAAAAGACCGATTTCTTTCAAATGATGGTGTTACTTTTTTGGATAAAGCCATAGTAACGGCACGAACATTATCTCGGTTAGCGTCAAGCAAGGACATTCGTTGTGATAGAGATTCATCAAAGGATATCTCTCCAGTCATACCAGCATTGGTCAAACTTTCAATTTTTTCTAATCGTTCGGTTCTTTCCGGATGGTCTATAAGTGAAGTATGGGCCAATTCATCCAAAGATTCTTTGGCAATGAAAGTGCTGTCGAAGTCGATGATCAAATGATCGGGGAACACGAAATCTTATTTGAACCAGTCCGAATTAACCAGTTTACGAGCCTTTTCCAAGTCCTCGATAAAATCAATCTCAATACATGGCAAATCTGATACATCTTCATAATAAACTTTGTGGTCAGCCATGAGTGGATGAATGGCCGCTTCAAAATAATCGGCTGTGCCTCCAGCTGCAATCAATCGATCTAGGGAATTTTCAAACGCTACTGAAAATTCAGCAGAAAACTTTGCCACTCCAATAAATTCACCCAGTGAATTACTTTCAATTAATTCTTTCCCTATAGCCACTAAACGGTTGTTCTCTCCCTCAATAACCTTTACTTCTTCTCTGCCACAAGGTTTGATTTCAACAGCTAATGCAGTATCATAAGCTGAATTGATCACCCGCTTCAGAACTTCTTTTGGATAAAGTACATCAGCATTCATGAGAACAAAAGGATTGCCATTAAGCGACTTATTACAGAGACGAAGTGAATAGGCCGTATTTGTTTCAAAATAATGGTGATTGATTACGAATTCAAAATTTATATCCGGGAATTGGGATTGAACATGGGTCATGATAGCTTCACGATAATAACCTAACACCATAATTATATCTGTAATACCGCAGGATTCTAAAGCTTCCAACTGGTGGTTCAAAATAGGTTTATCCCCAACCTCGATCAGACATTTGGGAATTTCATAGGTAAGTGGATAAAGCCGGCGAGAAACACCAGCAGCAAGAATTATAGCTTTCATAATAGTTAAATTAGCTCCGAATACTTATTGTTATAGAAATATATTATAAAAATAATTAATTTCGTTCTAAGCTGGTTGAAGATAAAAAATTTGAAATTCTCTCTATGGATTTACCATCATTAAAATAAAAACAATGATGAAGCATTTTTTCGAAATTATTGGAATGATGGTTGGCAAAAACATTTTCCACCACTTTAATTATATCGTCCTTTTCCCCCATACGATTTGCTATCGTAGAAATATCCATTTCCGCTGGCATATTATGTAAATCTACATGGTTAGTATTCGCTATAATAATCGGATTTCGAGTAATTAGATATTCATAAAGAATTGAGGACGTATCACTAATCAACATATCTGAAACAGCAAAATCGAACATGGTATCATTCGATAATATATTTGCTGGATTCGAAAAATATATATGCTTTAGGCCTTTGGACTTGGCCCATAATTTAAATTTTAGTATATATTTTCGATCGAAATAATGGGGTCGAATGATTAGGTTGTATTCTTTGGTTAACTCCTGGCAGAATTTATATCCATATTTATGAAGCGTACCGGCTCCCCATTTCCAGGTTGGGGCATATAATATAGTTTTTCGATCTTTATCTTTAATACCCAAATAGTTTGCATAAGCCAAAATATCAATTTCATTATTTACAATTTCATCAAAACGGGCATTCCCAATTTTTACTAAGTTTTTATCCGGAATGTTTACATTCGAATCCTTTAACTTCTCCATATGTTTTGGTCCAGAGATAAAATGATAATCATATGACTCTAAAGCACTGGCTTTCCCACCATAACGCTTATCTCCAGTGCCGTGCCCCATAAAAATCGCTTTGACAATATCCTTGTTACGTTGAACTATCGTATTGCTGTTTGAAATAATTACTCCCGGCAAATCAAAGGGAATATCATTCACATTTTTCACTAATATTTTTGGCCGTTCAGCAAAAGCCAGACTGTTAGATAGTTTACGTTGACTCTGGCGGAAATACCATTTTGCACGGAATTCTCGATTGGGCTTCCGGACTAAAAAAGTCCCTCCAAGATGGCTATAAATTAATTTTACAAATGAGTATTCATATATTTGATTAGCATAATAATAGATTGGTTTTGATAAATTAAATTGCGCTGGCATATTAAAAATTAAGCAATCAAATTATTTAACTAATTCTTCAAAAGCTTCTGGCGTATCAACATCCATCCAAAATGAATTACCGATATCCACACCCCCCATTCGACTTTTAGCAATTAACATATTACATGCATCAGCTAAACTACAATTACCTGATTCATTGGCAGCTTCCAATGCATTGAAGAAATCAAATTTACATTTAAAGACACCACAATCTATTGCATCAAACTCAGGAAGGGTTTTTGACATACCTATAATTTTTGAAATTGTATTATTATCAACTGAAACTTTCATTCCATCGTCAATATCATATATCTCGTTAATTCGAAAATCTAAGCCCACTAATGCATCGTATTTTTTTAAACTACTCAAAATAATTTTCTCTAATAATTGGGCATCATACACATGATCACTCATTGAAATTAGAAAGGGTTCTCCTTGGGGTATTAAGGGCTTTGCTGCTAAAACACTTAGACCATTTGCCTTATCCCAATTCGCGTTATAAATGGTTTCAACATTTATATCATAATTTTGGCTATCAACATATGATACCAAATCTGGACTTCTATACCCTGTAACAATTACAGCATCTTTGATTCCCACTGAAACGGCGTTTTCAATAACCCGATCTAATAATGATTTTCCCTTCAACTTTAACAAAGTTTTGGGAATGCCATCCGTCATAGACCTGATTCGGCTACCTTGACCGGCGGCAATGATAATCAATTTCATCTGCTATTCTTCGTAATAGTCCAGTCCAAGATGGGTTATTAATTCTTCATCCATGATATGTCGAAGAGTGTTTTTAAGTTTCGCTAGCTGAACGAATAAATCATGCTCAGGATATAACTCTGGAAGGGTCATGGGACTTTTAAAAAAGAAGGAGAGCCATTCTTGAATTCCACCCATACCTGCCCTTTTAGCCAAGTCTAAAAACAAGACTAAATCCAAACATATTGGTGCCGCTAAAATGCTATCACGACAAAGAAAATCGACTTTAATTTGCATTGGATAACCCAACCATCCAAAAATATCAATATTGTCCCAGCCTTCTTTGTTATCTCCGCGGGGAGGATAATAATTAATTCTAACTTTATGATATAAGTCTTTATAAAGGTCTGGATATAAATCCGGTTGAAGGATATAATCTAATACACCCAGTTTACTTTCTTCCTTTGTTTTAAACGCGTCTGGATCATCTAATACTTCCCCATCCCTGTTACCCAAAATATTTGTTGAAAACCATCCCTCTATTCCAAGTTGTCTAGCTTTCAATCCAGGAGCAAGAATAGTTTTCATCAAGGTTTGACCTGTTTTGAAATCTTTTCCTGCCAAAGGTGATTTTGTTGACTTTGCCATTTCTAATAACGCCGGGATATCGGAAGTCAAATTCGGAGCCCCATTCGCAAATGGAATACCATTTTTTATCGCAGCATAGGCGTAAATCATACTGGGGGAAATGTCCGGGTCATTATTGCGAAGTCCTGCTTCAAATTTTTCAAGTGTAGAATGAACATCACTATGCTTAAAATATATTTCAGTACTACCGCACCAAATCATCACATTCGCCCGCGTATCATGTTTTTTGGTAAAATTATTAATATCTTCTTCAACTTGGTTAGCTAAATCCATTTTGTCTGGACCAGTTTTAACAAAATTGCCTTCTAACCTTCTAACAAAATTTTGATCAAATACGGCTGACCATACATCTAATTTCTCCAAAGACTCTTTCATGGAATATATTAAATTTCTGTCTAATACATTTGACCGAACACATATTTCATATAAATTTTCTTCGTTAATATCCCATCCACCAAAAACCAAATCATTCAAATCTGCAAGTGGTGCAAACTCTTTTATTATTGGTGTACGATTCTCTGTTCTTTTTCCTAACCGAATCGTTCCCATCTGTGACATACTTCCAATAGGTTTTGACTTTCCTAATTTAATTGCTTCAACTCCTGCGATAAAAGTGCTGGCAACCGCTCCCATTCCAGGAATAAGAATACCCAGTTTTCCTTTAGGTTTTACATTTTCCATTTTGATTCCTTTTTAAAAATATTTAATTAATAGGCGCAAAATTACATAATTTCTGCCCCAACTTTATTCAATGATTACTTATTAATTTCTGTCAATATCCCTTTTGGATTTATACCCAGAGTTCTGATAATAATTTCCAAGGTAAATCAGGATGGGTTTTTTCCAGGCATAATAATGGTTCGATGCTATTATGACACTTGTTTTTTAAACATGGACTGCAATGAACATTCTCATCTATAATTCGTGTTTTCAGCCCCATTGGTCCAGTTGATTTAGAATCGCCGGCGCCAAAAAGAGATACGGTAGGCACACCCAAATTAGCTGAAATGTGACCCAATCCACTGTCAGCCCCAACTGCGCCCCTGCAAATGGATATCAAGGCGATACTTTTTCTTAATCCATAATGGCCTGCAACAGTATGGATATTATCTTTTCGAGATGCATCCACCAAAATTTCTGCCCTAGACTGGTCCCCTTTTCCTCCTAAAATCAATATTGGTTCGGCTGTTTTCTCCAGTATTTCTAGAACTTTTAATTGGGGTAAACTACGAGACGTTGCTACACTGAATGGGAAAAATGCAATCGGATCTGAAATCCCTAATTGGACCAATTCATCTTTGGCCCACTCCTTTTCTTTATCTTGCAGTACGATACCGTCACTTCCGATAGATATTTCACCATTTGAGTGCCCTAATAAATTGAGATATTTATATGATCGATGCATTTTTGTTTTTTGCCTGGGGATAATTTTAGTAAGTAATCCCGACCTGCCCTGCCCCGGGTAACCAATGCGGACAGCTGTTTCTGATTTTTTGGCCAAATAGGCGGCTCGATATGAATCGGACAGCAAATAGAATCGGTCTAGATCCAACGCTTTCAAACTTCGCCCAGCATTATCGGTAGCTCTGAATCCGGTCAGATCTTTTTTATGGAATGAAATAATACCATCAATGGTATGGTGGTTTTCATAAATGGGTGCCACCCATGATTTGCAAATCGCAATAATGGTGGCGTCAGGGTTTGCATCTCGGCAGGCATTTAAAAAAGGTAATGCCATAACAGCATCGCCCACCCAATTCGGACAGAATACACCAATTCTCAATTATTACACCTTCCCTGTTTTTTAACCAAAAATGGAATAATATAGGTGTAATTCAACTGGTTACTTCTAATCGATTCATAATTGCAAGAGCTGCTCGTTTCGAAGGGGATTGTTCATTCGTATCCATATATTCTTTTACCCGTTCAGCCTGCAACTTAAGCCAATGAGGCTGTACTGCTTGTTCCATGGCCCCTAATAAATTATCAATATCATCTATAACAGGACCATATTCCCAATGTCTGTAATCTATATTATTTTTCCAGTCTACATCATGGGCATTTAAAAACACGGCCGGTCGCGGACGAATACCTATCCATTCATAAATTAAACTACTAACATCCCCAATAAAGTAATCTGCTAATTGTACATAAGATGTATCAGTACTTAAACGACTTCCAAAATCAACATGAATATTATCACTTGAATGAAAGTCCATATTATAATTGTATTTATGAGACCAATGTTTCAATAGTGTATGTGGCGCAAAAATTAAATTGTAGCGGTCATCATTTTTAAAATATTCCATAATTTTATGTGCATATTTTTTATAGGAAGCCAGTGTCGGTTCCCAATGAGGCGCATAGTAAACAATTTTTCTGTTATGACGAAATAACTTTTGACCTAAATCTTTAATGTCTATGGTATTGTCAAATTTTGGATAACCAATAATATTTGTTTTTTCTGGATTAGCTACGTTTTCTTCAGCTAATCTCTTTTGCGTATTCTTTCCAGAAATAAGTAAATAATCATATTCACGTAATGATGCTTCGAAACTATATTTTCGATCCCCGCATCCGTGATCTATATAAATCATTATCGGTTTTGAAATACCAATTTTTTTTAAAATACGCGGTGTAGGATGGGAGGTGCTAATAACAGCCCCTGCCTTCTTTAATAGTGGTTTTATCTTAGGAAAGGAATCCAACGGTGAAACATAAGATTTTTTTTTATAATTTAAAAAACGATAGCGAATCGGGGGAGATAATGTAATTATTTCACACTTATTATTTGGGTATTTATTTGAAACTTCCTCTAATATCCTTGTATGCTCTTCACTAACAGAAATGATTATAATCGGATGATTTCTTATAATCTGAGCACATTCAAAAGGTATTGTAACCATATGGTATAAATGATGCAAACCATGGATGAAAAGGAAGACGATTGGTTCTCCATCTTTTATTGGTTTTGACATTTCCATATTAGTACTAAACTTATTTAATCCTTATTATTTCGTGTCAGTTTATCTTCGATGGCATCAACCAATCGATAAGAAGCCTTCCCGTCAACTTTATATAGATATTCCTCTTGGGCACTTAACCGTTCATCAACCAAATCATTAGGATATTCAAGACCATGATAAACAAGGGCCGGTAAATCTTCAGGTTTATCCATTCGAATTGTAAAATCAATTCCTTCCATCCGACTGAGGTCCATTTTTTTCAAAAAACGATTTTTCAAAATTCTATGTTTCAACCTTAGGGTATGGCACTCGGCCATAATGATGGGACGGTTTAAATAAAGATATTCAAACATAGTGGATGAAATATCCGACACCATTAGATCAGCCATTTTGTAGTACGGAATGATGTTATAATCCTCTGCTGGCGCTAAATAGATGTTGGCATACTTTTGGGCTAATTTCTGCATTTCTTTACTCTGATAGAGATATCGATCCTGATACCAACTGAAATTATGCAACTTAATAATAATATTGGTTTCGAAGCTAACTTGCCCCAATACAGGCGCTAATTGATCCAAAGACGATGGGTAAAAACTGGGTGCATAAAGGACTGTTTTGTTGATTGGATCTAACCCGAATTTTTCAAGTTCAAATTCATTAGAATCTTCCTTTAGAACGAGCGGATCGCATTTACTAAATCCAGTGAGAGTCAAATTATTATGTCCATGGGATTTCAATTCTTTCATTCGTGGTTCTGATTCCACCGAACGGAGATCAATCCTTTTATCTATATCATTATAGTAGGACTGCTTCAACCCAATACCATGATAAACCATGACGGCCAAAGTTTCTGGATGAACAATGGGATTGAGCTGACCCACATTACCCACCACAACTACATCATATTTTGCCTTTTTCAATTTATCTAATCGGTCATTCTCATCGGCCCCGACTTCGGTTTCAATATCTAGTTTTTGGCAAGCTTTGTAAAATATATCCTTCTCTTTCCAATCCATCATGGTCGGGATTGAGGCCGCTATTTCATATCCGCCCCGGCGGCGCATTTCATCTATGATTGGAAGAAAATTGGGTAAATAATAAAGATGATGATTTTCGAAAAGTACTTTTGTCATTTAGGACAATTACTAACGGTGTGAAATATTCATATGGGTATAAAAATATGATTCTAGTTGGTCTAACATACCATCAAATGTGAACTGGTTAGAGATTTGCTGTTTCGCTTCTATACCCCAATTTTTTATTTCTTCACTGCCGTGATTGTCCATACCAAAACGGATCGCTTTTGAAATCTCATCCACTGTTAATTCATCCATGATATAACCCGTTTTTCGGTGGTTTATCAATTCAGGCACACCATTTACATTGGAGGCAAAAACGGGCTTTCCCAAGGCCATACTTTCCATGGCAACATTCGGCATACCTTCATGGCGAGAGGGCATAATGACAAAATCAGCAGCTTGAATAACTCTAGATAATTCATGTTGAAACCCGATTAACTTTACTGTTCCGACTAACCCCTTTTTTGTAATTAGGTTCTCCAGAGTTTTTCGCTCCTTTCCCGTACCGGCGATAAGAACGGAAAATGGCTTTAATGAATCCTTCACATCACTGATTGCATTTATTAAGAGATCAAATCCCTTTTGAATGGTTAATCGGCCTGCCGCCACAAAAACCACATGGTTTTTTGGAATATTCCAAATGTCATGAATATTTTGCGGTTCAATGGCCCCGTTCATTTTCAGTCCATTATAAATCACTTTGGTCTTGTTCCCATCCATCCATGAGAATTGATTATATACATCACGAATTGAATTTGTATTGGTGATAATCCCGTCCACCAATCCGGCCGTTTTTTTATGTTTCCATATGTCTCTGAAAAGCTGGATTCCATTTCGAGCGATAATTACCGGCACTTTTGCTTTTCGGGCAGCGATCCCGGCTACACGGATATCTTTCTTTAAATTCAAAACAATGACATCTACTTTTTCTCGTCTGAGAATACGTTTTGTATACCAAATTTTGAATGGATTATAATCTTCCAAAAAGTTCAATGGAATAATTGCCAATCCATGATTGCGTGCGTTTGAAAGAAAAATTGAATTGCTCTTTCCAGAAACCATCACGCGGTGGCCTCTTTCGCTCAATCCTTTGGCTGCCGTCACCATCCATTTTTCGCCACCGCCCCATTTATGAGAAGAGATAGAATTACTAAAAAATATATTTAATTTTTTTCCCATTGCATTGGCCTTAGTCGAATTGAATATCATAAAGGCGACGATACAATCCGCCATTCTTGTAAAGCTCACTATGGGTACCAGTTTCCACCACTCGGCCTTTATCAATCACAATAATTTTATCAGCATTTTGCACCGTAGATAGTCTATGGGCTATGACCAATGCGGTACGGTCTTTCATAAGCTCCTCAATTGCATTCTGGACCATCTTTTCTGATTCTGTATCCAATGCGGAAGTGGCCTCATCTAAGATTAAAATCGGAGGATTTTTAAGCAAAGCCCTTGCGATAGCCAACCGCTGTTTCTGTCCACCGGATAAATTCACACCTCGTTCACCGATCAATGTTTCAAATCCTTTAGGTGTTTGTTCGATAAATTCTAAGGCATTGGCGGCAGTTGCAGCCTTTCGGATGGCATCTTCACTAACATTTGGTTGGGCATATGCGATATTATTTCGGATGGAATCGTTAAATAAAATTACCTCTTGGGTTACAATTCCCATATTCCCGCGGATGGAGGCTAAAGCTGCATCTCTCAAATCATGGCCATCAATCCGAATGGCACCCTTAGATACATCATAAAAGCGAGGAATCAGATCAGCGATAGTGGATTTCCCAGAACCACTGGGTCCCACCATAGCAACAACCTCACCTTTGTTAATGGTAAAACTCACTTCATCCAATACACGATCATCGCCATCGTTGTATTCAAAATGGACACTGTCAAATTCAATCGATTTCTGGAAATTGCCCAAATCGACTGCATCTGGCTTTTCTACTATTTCCGGTGGAGTATCTAATAACTCAAATATCCGCTC
>JABGTK010000116.1 GCA_018647265.1 Candidatus Neomarinimicrobiota bacterium
AATCATGGTACCCACAAGAAAGCCGATCAATACAGTCACCACGGAGGGGATCGTACTGAGCAGTCCTTCCGGGTCAAATGGGATTCCCATACCACCATAGAGGTGATTATCCCCAAGGATATAGGAATCAACAATGAGGGCCAAATTGGATTTAAGGGCGTAAGGGTCGAGCCCGGCATACCATCCATGGCTCATGAGGAGAATCCAATATCCAAGAAGAAGACCCATAGAGATTATTACAATACCTTTTACGTCGGCTCGAACTACAATAAAACTGGCAAGGATATATGCCAACGCAATCCGCTGAAGGACGCCCATAATCCTAAAATGGGACCAGTCCCAATCTTGACGAATAAAGGGAAAAGCATGGAGCAATAATCCAATGGTGAAAATAGTAATTGTGCGCCAAACCACTTTTTTGAATAAGGGACCCCATTTACAGAATTCGTATTTCTCGAATGAATAACGCATGGAGATGCCGATGATAAATAAGAAAAATGGAAATACCAAATCGGTAAGTGTGCATCCATGCCATTGGGCGTGGCGGAGGGGTGCATACACATGGGCCCATGTGCCGGGGTTGTTAACTAATATCATTAAGGCAATAGTAGCACCGCGGAATGCATCTAAAGAAATAAGTCTATCTTGCTTTTCAGTCATAATGGATTAATCCTTTTTCCCAAATTTGGAATCAATGGGAAGAAATTTGATAAGTATAAGTCCCGGGATTGTAGCAACCATTACCCAAATAAAGAAATGGTAATATCCAATGGATTCCTGAAGCGCACCGCTAAACATGCTGGGAATCATCATGCCTAAGGCCATGAATCCTGTGCAGATAGCATAGTGAGCCGTTTTGTGCTCTCCCTCAGAAATCATCATCATAAATAATAAATAGGCTGTAAAACCAAATCCATAGCCAAACTGTTCAATCGCGATAAAAATATTTATTAGGAGATAACTTTCCGGTTGGGTCCAGGCCATAAATACGTAAACAAGATCTGGAAGCTTCATAGCCAGTGCCATCCATACGATCCAGACTTTTAACCCATGTTTGGCTGCAAAAAAGCCACCGGTAATTCCACCAAGGGTGAGCATAACCATACCCAATGTTCCAGTTGCAAACCCAAGTTCAATGGTGGTTAAACCAAGTCCACCCGCTTCAAGTGAATCCAGCATAAACAGGGGAGCAATTTTTACCAACTGTGCTTCCCCGAACCGATATAATAGAATAAAAACAATGACGATACCGATTTTGGGTTTTTTGAAAAAAGATACAAAAACATTGATAAAATTGGTCGCTGCTTCAGATAATTTTAAATTTGAATGTTTATGATCAGACGAAGGCTTTGGAAGCATCCAGCGATGGTAAATTGAAAAGATGATGAATAAACCGGCTATAACCCCAATGGTAATGGACCATGCAGTGGTTACATTTCCTGTGGATAGTTCTAATTTTCCCGCGAACATGACCAAGAGACCTTGTCCAAATAAAATGGCAAATCGGTAAAAGGTATTTCGAATGCCAATCATCCAAGCTTGATCGTGGGATGAAAGGGCGTGCATATAAAATCCATCGGCGGCAATATCATGGGTGGCAGAACTGAATGCCAATAACCAGAAGAATGCCATGGTATATTTAAGTGGATCAGATGAAGGAATCGTAAAAGCAACGCCCGCTAATCCAGCGCCGATTAAAACTTGCATAATTACAATCCAAAATCGTTTGGTACGGAAAATATCTACAATGGGACTCCAGATCGGTTTAATCACCCATGGTAAGTATAACCAACTGGTATAGAGGGCAATATCTGTATTGGACAGACCCAAATTTTTATACATGATAACGGAAACGATCATCACCATGGCATATGGAAGTCCCTCTGCAAAATAAAGAGAAGGCACCCATGCCCATATTTGTTTTTTTGATTGCTGATTCATGATGAATATATTGTTTTCAATTTAGTAAGGGGATAATAATGATTCAGTATTTCATCTACAGCGCATTTGGAAAATGCCATTCCCAAGGCACCAATCTGGCAAAGTCCCACACCGTGACCCCATCCTTTTCCATGAAGTATGAAATTCCCTTTATCATTTTTTTCAATCGTAAATGCAGAACTGAATAAAAATGAGGGTGACATAATATTACGAATTTCATATTCAGATTGAATTACAATGGACTGCAGGATGTCTTGAGAATCTTTGTACTCAATTCTTAGATTGATAATTCGACCGGAATCCCCGATTCTCTCCGGTATTAAATGTACAATTTTGGCCGATTCTATATTTCTTTTATCCTTTAAAGATTGAATTAATTCGCCTTGGGTCGCTTCGTATCTCCAGCGGTAGTATTGGCCTTTTTCATCCACATTGCCCATATACTTTTTGAGTGATTCTTCCGGCACAATTTCCGGACTGCAAAAGGCAACGCCCGAATTATTCACATCTTTAATGGAAACCAAATAGGGGATAGAGTCTCCCGCCCAAACATTCTCAAAATTCTCGGTGATGCCACCGCATGATTTTGAATAACGGGCATCACAAATTTTATCATCATGCACAATCACTTGGCCGAAGGTATCATCGGCACTTTGGATGGAAGCTTCAGAACAATTGGCCATTCCTTGATATCGTTGGCAGCAATCATCGTTACAAATGTCAAAGCCAAGATGGCGGTGTTTTTGTTCAATATTGGCCAAAAACCAGGAGCGCGCTACAATCGTTTGGGCCTTCAAAAATTCCGATGGACATTGAGCGCTCATTTCGGAAGTGGCAACGCATTTGAGATATTGTTCTAAGGGCAATTCATTGACGGCCATGAATTTTCCATCTATAACTGTAAATTCTAATGTTCCCCAATAAGATGCACTGATTTTCTTTTCCCAATGAAAACCACGACCGGCAGTAATGCCATCCAAGGTGATGAATGGATTTTTATGGAAAATAGATGGAATTATTTTAAATGCTGAATCTTCAATCTCCAGTTCGGGAATGATGAGTTTTCCATCCACTAAATTCAAATTTATTTGATCATTATTTTTACATGAAGGATGTAACCGGTCTCCCGTTTCAATTTCAAAACACTGGGAATCAGAAAATGAAATTTGGAGAGATGTAATGTTGTCTTCCGGAAAAATGAGGCCAACGCGTATCAGGGGCTCTTTATTTGGAATTAGTCCAGTAGTCAACATTGTGTTTTCCAAACTTTTGCCCCAAGGCCAATAATGGGCGCCGCTCTTAAATTGGACATAACTATTCGTTCTTGGTTGAATTCGCCCTCTAATAAATAATGTTCAACTATTGGCGATTCAGCCATTGTACATTTTTGTTTTATCGCTTCAACCATTGCCCCTTTGATTGCATTGCCATTGTCTGATTGGAGAAATTCTGAAAGACGCTGACCAATGACAATTCGGTCCAGCAATGTATTTTGAAATGAATGCTCAGTTTGAAGTTCTCGAGATAAACTAAATGGGTTTTTCCATCCGGAATAAATGGTTGATATACGTTCAAAAAGCAGGTCCCCTAGAACCAAACCGATTTCAGAATCTGTTTTAGATTCGCGGAGAATATTGATTCCCGACATAGATGCATAGGATTCTAAGGTTTGGCCGTTCGGCATTTTTAATTCAATTGATTTAGCGATCCAATTAGCGGCATCATCAAATGGAAGGATTTTACCTTTGAGTTTAAGTCCATCAGCAGTACCGGTACCGCCCCCAATATAATAACCGTTTTCTACATTTTGAAGTGCACCATCTTCAGCAAATTCTTCCCCCCATACGCACATATCGGCGTCACTCTCTAAGCGCTTAATTGGTTGCTCAAGATTAAGAGCTTTTTGGATTTGGTCACAAAAGTCAGGGATGCGAGGTCCATTGGCCATTGCCGCAATCCCTCGGCCATCTTCAGTTTTAATTCCCGGCATGGCAATGGCAACTCGAAATGGTTCGGATTTAGCCAATGATTGAATAACTTCCAAAACGCAATCTATATAAACTAATCCTTGTTCTTGTTCAATTGAATTGATTCCACCTTCAAATTGTTTGTCGAGGGGAAGAGGTGAAAAGTTCGAATTGAAATTCGAGTGGTCACCATAATTAATATCAACGGCATGCTTATTTAACTTAAAGGTATTGGCATTGATCTTTTCAACAATTCCGCCGGATACTTTGGTGGCACCACCATCTATACCAATAACCCTCATATTAAACCAATTCTCGATTTTAATTTTATAATTCGCTCAAATGATTTTTGAATTTGATTAGCTGATATGGATCCCTCATCTAACAATTCTAATATAATTGAATGAACTTTATGCACTATGTCTGGTTCGTAAATCAAGTTATTCCCAAAACAGAACAAATCTACACCGGCGTTTATCATCAATTGGATTACCGTTTTTAAATCATAATGCTTTGCGATGGCTCCCATTTGGGGATCATCACTAATAAGGACATCTTTGAATCCAATTTTTCCTCTTAACAGATTATTCAATATTTTAGATGACAGTGTTGCTGGAAAATCAGGATCTAGCTTTTTATTAAAAAGATGGGAAGTCATTATCGCCGGGGCGCATCCTTTATCAATAAGAATTTGATAGGGTTTTAATTCTTTTTCTGTCCAGGTTTCTGTTGCATCAACAATACCTTCATGGGTATCACCACCGGCACTGCCTTGACCGGGGAAATGTTTACAAACGGGGATGACGTTTTCTTCCAAATGCGTATTTATAAAAAGTTCAGTATGGATGGCCACAGTATCCGGATTATCTGAAAAGCAGCGTTCCTTTTTTGCAATAAAACTTTCGTGATTTATGGATAAGTCTAGTACTGGTGCAAAATTCAAATTGAATCCATTCTTCGATAATGTTCTAGCCATATGTTTAGAATGGGAATTGGTTTTTTCTTTATTATTCAATTGGCCCATTTCTGCCCAACTTTTTGAATCGGGAAAACCATACTTACTTTTCAAGCGGTTAACTTGGCCTCCCTCTTGATCCACTCCGATCAATAGTGGGATCTTACTGTAAGACTGGAGCGCTTCATTAAATTCCCTTACTTGTTTCGGCGACTGGATATTGTGTGATGAGGGGGGTGTCGTAGTTAAATTCTGGTCGTAGAGAATGACACCACCCACAGTTAAATCATTAAGGGAATCCATAAATGATTTTGCATCTTCGGGTGAAGTGCCACGGAGACCAACCATTATCATCTGGCCGGCCATTAATTTTAATTCATTGTTTGCAGAATTCATGATTTACAGAAATAAAAGTTAAAGACTTATGGGGAAAGTTCAGTTAATTTTTATGCTATGCTTTTGAGGAATTATATACTTTGTTCAGCTATCCTGTTTTCAGCTTGCGCAGGTCCTGGGCAGTTTTCATCTAATAAGTCTTGGGCTGAAAAAACGCTCGAAAAACTTACATTGCGAGAAAAGATTTCCCAAATGATGGTAGTTTCAGTGAACATGCGTTTCATGAATTATGAAAGCAGTCAATGGAAAGATATTCAAAAGCATATTGCTACGGATGGGATTGGCGTTTTGCATATTTGGTTTGGAGATGCGGGCAGCGCACTTACTATGCTTAATGATATGCAGATGAAATCGAAGGTACCGATTTTGGTGGATGCGGATATTGAATCGGGATTAGGCCGTCGTTATCCCGGTGCAGTTACACTGCCGCCCATGATGGCCATTGCCGCCACGGGTAATCCTAAATACGCGTATGAAGCAGGACGCATTTCAGCAGAAGAAAGCCGCGCCGTTGGGATTCATTTTAATTTATCTCCTGTAGTGGACGTGAATAATAATCCTAAAAATCCAATTATTAATACGCGCTCGTTTGGGGAAGTCCCGGACTCGGTTAATCGATATTCTATTGAATTTATCCGCGGACTCCATGATTATGGGATGCTGGCAACTGCCAAACATTTCCCTGGCCATGGAGACACAGAAACTGATTCCCATTCTTCATTGGCACAAATCCCCAGCGATTCGGTACGGTTATGGAATGTGGAATTACCTCCATTTCAAAAGGCTATTGATGCGGGTGTGGATGCTGTAATGGTTGCTCATGTGAATTCCCCCGATTACCAAGATCATGCCCAGGACCCAGCTTCCTTATCCAGCTTTTGGCTCCAAGATATACTTAGAGAAAAAATGAATTTTGATGGAGTCATTATTACGGATGCCATGCGGATGGGTGGTATTGTAAAAAATTACTCGGATGAATATGCACTCCTTGAGACGGTCAAGGCTGGATCGGATATTATTATCCAAAACCAAAATTTGAAGAAGTCCATTGACATAATTGAAAAAGCAGTTTTAAATGGAATTCTATCTGAAAGTCGAATTAATGAATCCGCTCTCAAAGTCCTGAAGATGAAAGAAAAGGTTGGTCTTCACCTTAATAAAACCATTTCTATCGATTATACCCATAGGGCAATGGGTAAAGCTGCCAACTTCAAAATGGCTAGAGAGATTGCAAAAAAGGCTATCACCATAGTGAAGAATGAAGGCGGAATTTTACCCCTACAGCCTTCTCTAAATGAAAAACTTTATGTGGTTGATCTTTATGATGGCCCTAATGATCATAGTGAAAGTAGTTTTACCAAACAGTTAAAAACCAACGGCCGCAAAGTTGTATCGTTCCAAATTGATAAGTCGGACAGCTCAGTTGTTGCAAATTATATCCTAAGCCAAATACCGAAAGATGGTATTGTTCTTCTCAATGCATTTGCTAATCCCACAGAGCATAAAGATGAAATATTCCTGCCAAAAGTTGAATCTGAATTCGTAAATGCATTAATAAAGAAATGTGAAAAAGTAGTCATTACCAGTTTTGGCAGTCCCTATCTAATTCAAGATTTTCCCAATACACCCGTTTACATTTGTGCCTATAAAAGCAGTGAAATTCTTCAAACGGCTGCGGTGAATGCAATAAAAGGTAAATCCGATATTACCGGAATACTTCCTGTAACTATCCCGGGGGTTGCAAAGAATGGAACCGGACTTCCTATTAAAGCGAAGAAATGGTTGATTGGGAATTCAAAGTGGCAACCGGGAAAAACCCTAAAACGCATCAGTCCTTCCGAAATTTCAACAGATATTGAACAAGTAAAAGATTATTTATCCCAAGCAGTGGCAGATTCCGCATTTCCAGGTGGAGTACTCTTGGCGGCCAAGGATGGTAAAATATTTCTACACGAGTCTTTTGGGTATCATACTTATAAAAAAGATGAGCGAGTAACCCGAGGTGACATTTATGACTTAGCCTCAATTACTAAGGTGATAGCCACAACGTCAGCAGTTATGAAATTGGTAGATCAAAAGAAACTTTCACTTGATGATAAAGTGGTGGATCACTTACCCGGGTTTAAAGGGAATCAGAAGAAATATTTTAATCAAAAATCCGAAACAACAATTCGGCATTTAATGACCCACACGGCTGGATTGCCACCCTTTAAGCAATACTATTTAATGAAAAGCAATTTGGAAACCCGATTGGATTCTATCATGAATACAGAACCAACAATTGGATTGGAAGAAAAGACGATCTATTCCGACGTTGGTTTAATTGCCCTGGGCAAAGTTATTGAATCGGCGTCGGGAGTACCGCTTGATTTATTGGTGGATTCAATTATATTTACACCTCTTGGTATGAATTCAACATATTTCAATCCACCAAGAAAAAGGATAAAGCGAATCGTCCCTACGGAATACAGTAATCTATATGGCGAATTGATTCGTGGATATGTTCATGATGAAAATGCCCATAGCATTGGAGGCGTGGCCGGTCATGCCGGGCTATTTTCCACAGCCAGCGATTTGGCGATATTCAGCCAAATGATGTTGAATGAGGGGATTTATGGTTGGAAGCGAATTTTTAAAACTGAAACAGTTAATCTGTTTACGCAAAGAGCGAATGTTGTTGAAGGCAGTTCCCGTGGTTTGGGGTGGGATACTCCAGATGGTAAAGCATCAGGTGGTGTATATTTATCTGATAAAAGTTTTGGCCACACGGGCTATACGGGAACGTCATTGTGGATAGATCCAGAGAATGATATATTTGTTATTTTGCTAACTAATGCGGTTCATCCAAATCGTTCCTATAAAGATCCTAAATATTTTAATTGGCGACAGAGGATTCATTCTTCCGTTTATGAGTCAGTGGGGATTAGGGAGGAAACCCCGAACCTTGAATGGCGCAAAAAATGGAATTGATAAGTAAAAAGGAAAAAGACATAAGAAAATTTTCTTTATCTTTATTTACTTCTTATTTAATACTACCATTTTCCTTATTTCTTTTTTTAGGATGTAGCAAATCTGATAATTGGGTAAAATCTCTTCCAAAGCCATGGACATTATCTAGAGAACAGATTTCTGAAATTCTACCAAAATTCCATCAAAAATTCCCGGACTTCCATGATCGATTAAAGGCCTTCGCGATTTGGCAAGTGGGAAAGCCATACGAATTATTTTGTCTTGGTGAAGAAGTGGGTGTGGACAAAGACCCCATCTTTAGGTTAGACGTCTCCGATTGTACTGTCCATGTACTTACCAGTTTGGCCAGCGTCCAGAGTCTAAGTTGGGATGAAGCCAAATCCAATCTTATTGATATTCATTATAAACCGAACGACATGGGATTTTCAAGCCCAACCTATAAAAGTCGTTGGCATTACACGACGGATAGAATTCAAGATCACCCTTCAACACAAAATATAACTTCATCTCTTATTCAAGAAGATTTTCTGAAATCAATTTCTATTACGTTAAATAAAAAGGAAGATGGAAAGTCCTTTCTCGATTTGGGATGGGAAAAGCCCATGGTACTTCAATACATTCCCAGTGAGTATTTAAATGCAGAAATACTCCAAAAATTGCCAGTAGTGGTTGGCGTGGCATTCGTAAAAAAATCCTATTTTAAGATGGGATTAGTGGTAGCTCATGAAGGAATGATTATTAATCAAAAGAATATCATTCATGCATCCTCTGAGTTTGGTGAAACTGTAAATATGGATTTTATAAAATATTATTTTCGCGCAGATGGTTCCCTATTTGACGGGGTGCTCTTTTATTCATTTCATCCGTTGAATGATTCTTGAAACCAAGCTTGAGTTAATGCACTGGATAGATCTAACAATTATTTTCATATTCATGGCGGGATTTTCTGCCTACGGACTTTGGCAGAGCCGATTAAATAAATCATCAGAAGACTATTTTTTAGGCGGACGGAATTTGCCTTGGCCAGTGGCTATGCTGTCTATCGTGGCGACAGAAACTTCAGTGCTAACTTTTATCAGTGTCCCAGGGTTGGCTTACCGTGACGACTGGTTTTTCCTTCAATTGGCTATTGGGTATATTATTGGTCGAATATTGGTGAGTTTGTTTTTATTGCCCCAATATTTCAAATCGGGCGTCACATCTATTTATGAGATTATTGGACATAAATTTGGATCAGGGATTCAAAAAACGGCATCGGGCGTATTTTTAATCACACGAATTTTAGCCGATGGTGTGCGTTTTCTAGCTACGGCGGTTGTGGTTCAGGTTATCACTGGTTGGTCGCTGCCCATGGCTGTAATAATTATTGGCATTGTTACATTGGTCTATACTCTTTCCGGTGGAATCCGAACTATAGTTTGGGTGGACAGTATCCAATTTGTCCTCTATTTATTCGGGGGTGTTGCATCCATTATTATCGTATTGAACCATCTTGATCAATCATTGTTTGAGGTGCTACCCATTTTAACCGAACAGGGTAAACTGGCTATATTCAATTTGGAAGGTAATTTGATCAAAGAACCCTATTATTTCATGAGTGCCATTGTGGGAGGTGCATTACTTTCATTCTCATCTCACGGTGTGGACTATATGATGGTTCAGCGGGTCTTGGGGACGAGAAACTTGACGGCGGCCCGTAAAGCAATGGTTGGCAGCGGAATATTTGTATTTCTCCAATTTGGGGTATTTCTTTTAGCTGGATCATTAATCTATCTATTAATGGGTGGCGTTGAAATCGAAAGAGATCGTGAATTCACAACTTTTATCGTGGATTATCTTCCGGTTGGATTGAAGGGAGTTTTGCTCGCGGGTGTCCTTTCTGCAGCGATGTCCACACTCAGTTCATCAATTAATTCATTAGCTTCATCCACGGTTACCGATTGGTTGGGCGGAAATCAATCCATCAGAAGATCTCAACTGGTCAGTTTGATTTGGGGATTAGTACTAATTGCAATTGCTCTTTTATTTGATGAAAGTGATTCTGCAATTGTAATTGTAGGATTACAAATTGCCTCCTTTACCTATGGGGGGTTATTAGGGTTGTTTCTCCTTAGTAAAATGAAACGGGATATCCATCCGGTCAGTTTAATGGTTGGACTCATTTCCAGCTTATTGATTGTCTTTTATTTAAAGCAAGTTGGTATTGCATGGACCTGGTTTATTGGTATTTCGGTAGTTACAAATATGTTTATTACCCTTTTGATTG
>JABGTK010000117.1 GCA_018647265.1 Candidatus Neomarinimicrobiota bacterium
AAAGGCGGTCAAATGGCCTTAGACGGGAAAGTACCCGTCTTCAATTCCGTGGAAGAAGCGCGAACTGAAACAAATGCGAATGTATCCATTATTTTCGTTCCGCCACCTTTCGCCGCTGAAGCGATAATTGAAGCATCCGATGCGGGTGTTGAATTGGTGGTTTGTATTACAGAGGGGGTTCCTGTACATGATATGGTGAAGGCCAAACGAATCATAGATCAGAATGGCACGCGATTGATTGGGCCTAACTGTCCCGGAATTATTACTGTGGATGAATGCAAACTAGGGATTATGCCCGGATTCATTTGTAAAAAAGGTAATATTGGTGTCCTCTCAAAATCAGGAACATTGACTTACGAAGCCATTGGCCAATTGGTAAATGTTGGATTGGGTCAATCCACAGCGTTGGGTATTGGCGGCGATCCTATCATCGGTACCTCCATGATTGATGCTCTAAAATTATTTGAAGCAGATCCTGAAACAAATGGTGTTGTCTTGATTGGTGAAATTGGTGGACAAATGGAAAATGAAGCCGCACGCTGGATCAAAGAAAATATGACCAAACCAGTAGTAGGTTTTATAGCCGGTCAAACGGCACCTCCCGGACGACGGATGGGTCATGCAGGTGCAATTGTCTCCGGTGGCGATGATACGGCTGAAGCGAAAATGAGAATTATGACTGAATGTGGGATTGCTGTCTGCGAATCGGTGGCAGAAATCGGTGATAAAATGAAAACAGCATTAAACAATAATTAAAAGCCACGAAAACACTAAGGCGCTAAGAAACCATTTATTAAATAAAAAAATCTTCGTGACTTTTTGTCTTAGTAGCAAACAATACAAAATATTATAGGAAATATATAAAATGAGTAACAAAACATATGCAATGATTAAACCGGATGCAATCCGGAATGGTCATATGGGCAAAATTCTCGATCGCGTCATTGACGCAGGATTTAAGATCCTCGGCGCCAAACTTATTCGCATGACAAAAGCTCAGGCTGAAGGATTTTATTCCGTGCATCGTGAGCGGCCTTTCTTTGAAGAATTGACAACATTTATGTCCTCCGGGAAAACCATGGTTCTTGCTTTAGAAAAAGAAAACGCAGTTGCCGCATGGCGTGAAACAATCGGAGCGACCAATCCCGCCGAAGCAGCTGAAGGTACAATTCGGAAAGATTTCGCAACCTCATTGGGTGAAAATGCTGTTCACGGTGCGGACAGTGATGAAAATGCCATCATTGAGATCGGTTTCTTTTTTACAAATAGTGAATTAATTAGCAATCAGTAACGGTTGCATGTTTCCCTCTCCTTCCACCAAATTCCATGATAGGCTTTCGCGCCTCGATTGAAATGATGAACAGAAAAATATATTTAACACTTCTTTTGATACTGCTGAGTTTTTCCGGTTGTACAAAGGAACACCCCACCGGAATCGTTGGAGAGACAATAACATTATCGGCTGAAATACCTGAAGAAAGCCAGAATCTTGATTTTATCTGGGAGCTGTCCAGTGTACCCAATAATAGTAACGTAAATAACGCAGCTATAGAAAAAGGTGAAACAAGTGCATCTGTATTTTATATTCCTGACGTACCTGGCCTTTACAGCGTTGAAGTTTCTGTTTTTCATTTTAATGATGAAATTAGTACCCAATCATTTACTTACGATATTATCGATCCTGAAAATATTGAAGTAGCTAATGATGTTATTAACGAAGAAGAAACTGAAGATGCAGTTTCTGAATTAATGGCCGAAAACGATGAACCTAAATGGTATGAGTCGGAAACAATTGCAGAAGTAATTGAAGAAGCCGAACAAACCATTCCTGAAGTAAAGACAGAAGTTGTTGACGCTATTGAAGAAGAAAAAGTTGCTGCTGTAATAAAGTCAGCCCCAGTGAAAAAAGCTGTGCCACCTCCCCCACCTCCGACTCCAAAAAGGAAAAAAATTAAAAAAGGCAGGGGTGCCTCCATTCCTTTTGATAAAGAAAGATTTACAATACAAGTTGGATCTAAAAAAGTACTGGAAGATGCAAAAAAAGTTGCTGCCACTTTAATCGATGCCGGATTCGATGCTTACATCCAAAAAGCTGTTTTCAAGGAAACCAATGAAATTTGGTATCGCATCCGTGTTGGCAGTTATGATAAACGCGAAACAGCCGTTGCTGTAGCAAAATCCTTATCGAGTACCCGTTCGGAACAAGCCTGGGTAGACAATGTTCGATATGAATATTAAACTCCAAAACTAAAACTAGGAATAATTATGGAACCTATGAACCTACATTTTGACGTGCGAGATATATTTCGCGCACCGCGTCTTGCTCTTAGCGGTAAAAAGATTTGGATCTTTCTTGTCGCCAACGTAATTGGGTATGTTGCTTATTTCATTCTTAATTATATTGCCCTTGCCCTCTCTGGACAACCCTTTGGTGAAACATGGGCTTCCCAAGGATTATATCCTTGCCTCTATGGGAACGATGCGCCTTGGTATGCATGGGTACTATTTTGGGGTGGTGTAATTGATTGGCTAATCGCTATTCATTTGGCCTGCACCGCTGTTGCAAGGGTAACCTACAAACAGTTAAAAGGAGATGAATTTTATTCCTCAGGCGACGCCTGGAGATTTGTGAAAAAACACTGGCATCCTGTCGTATTTACATCTATTTCAATGGCGCTGATCCTTGTTTTCTTTATTGGTATGGCTGCCTTATTTGCGTTGTTTGGAAAGATTCCATTTGTTGGTGAATTTCTATTTGCACTCCCGTACCTCCTTTATTTTTTCGGAGCTGTTTTCACCGTTTATACTTCGGTGGTATTTTTGGTATCATTCATCTACACACCAGCAATTGTAGGAACAATTGAAGAAGATACTATGGGTGCAGTATTCAACAGCTACTCTGTTACCTGGAGCCAACCATGGCGCGTAATCGCTTACCACGGTGTTTTGCTCCCATTAGCGGCTATCTCTGTTGGCGTTTTTAAATTAGTCATGCTTTATGGTTTTAAATTAGTTAATTTAGTTTTTGGACATGAGATGCTTATGGGGCAAAAGTTGACCAATATTGTAGGATCTGCTGCCAATGCGATCTGGCCTCAGGATTTATTTAATTCAATTGTCGCCGCCTGTTCAACTTCTGGATCTTGCTGTGGCACATGTTTAATTGGCAGTAATGCATTAGACGATTTCTATACATGCTTTATTCCCGCAGCCCCAGGCAGTTTATCAGGCACTGAATGTATTGCCGCCGTTATAGTGGGTATATTTATATTCCTGATTACCATGTCCTTTTTCTCATATTTCCTATCAATCCTTTCTGTCGGTGAAACAATTATGTTCACAATTTTCCGAAAAAAATCGGATGATGATAATATTCTTGAACGGAAAGATGAAGAAGAATTAGAAGACGAGGAAGATGAAGATGAAGATGAAGCCTTTGATCTTGATGGTAAGGAATCCGATTCAACTTCAGATGATGAGCCATCGACAGAAGATTAATCCTGTTCATATTTATCAATAAAATGCAATCCTGAAATAGCCTTGATAAGCGGTAAAAATAAGAAGTAAATTTCTAGGCTAAAATGAAGCTATTTAGGTCGGATTTAGAAAAACATATTTCCAACCAGCTTTTTGAAATCTCAGCAGACTCTATGGATCTGAATGATCTTCAGATAGCAGGTGGAAAATTGACATGCACACTTTCGGTGGAACATGCCGCTGGTGGGTATCGTATACACGGACCTTTGAAGGGGAAAGTCCTAGAAAAGTGTGACCGTTGTCTTACAAAGTTTGAAGAAGAACTCGAATCATTATTAGATGTAATTCTAACAGGTAATGATGAATTGATTAACAATGATAATGTTGATGTCATTCACTTTGCAGATACCGATGAGTTTATTGATCTAAACCCCATTATCCATGACCTCGTTTTATTGGCAGAACCCTTTCAAAGGATTTGTAATGAGTCATGTATGGGATTATGCCTCAACTGTGGAATTAATCTGAATGAGTCAACATGTAGTTGTAATTCAACAGAAGATAATTCACGTTGGGACGCATTAAAAAATTTGAAAAATTAAAATAATTTTGGAGTAATCATGGCATTACCTAAAGGAAGACAATCAAAAGCACGCAGCAGAAAACGCCGCACACATTATAAAGCGGCGGCTGTAAATACAGGCAACTGCGCCCAATGCAGCCAGCCTAAAATGCCTCACCGGGCATGCCCAAATTGCGGTTACTACCGTGGACGTCCAGTCCTTTCTACTTCGGAGTAATTGCACCCAATTACAATGAAAATCGCATTGGATGCCATGGGGGGAGACTTGGCCCCTCAGGCTACAGTCCAGGGTGCCTTGAGTGCCCTCCGTCAGACAAATAATGAGATTCATATCGTTCTTGTCGGTGACGAGGAACAGATCAAAGCTGAATTGGGAAATTCTATTCCCGATAATATTTCCATCTTTCCCACCACTGAAATTGTTACCATGCATGACAATGGTTCTAAAGTCATTAAATCCAAACCGGATTCATCTTTAGTCCAAGGAATAAAATTAGTCAAAGAGAATAAAGCCGATGCATTTATCAGTGCTGGGCACACTGGTGCTGTCATGGCAACCTCCCTTTTTCTATTGGGACGAATTCCCCATGTAAAAAGACCCTGCCTTGGTGCTTATTTAAAAACCCAAAAAGGTGGAAAGATTATTTGTGATGTTGGGGCAAATCCCGACGCAAAAGCGGAACAATTACTTCAATTTGGAATTATGGCATCCGTTTATCTTGACCATGTCGAAGGTATAAAAGATACAAAGGTTGGGTTGATAAATATAGGTGAAGAGCCCTCAAAGGGATCAGAATTATATTTGGAAGCATATAAATTATTAAAAAATGAATTGCCCAATTTTATCGGCAATGTAGAAGGCAGACACGTTTTTGATTGTGAAGCAAATGTATTAGTTTGTGATGGATTTGTTGGAAATACCCTAATCAAATTCGCAGAAGGATGGATGACCACTTTTTCGGACATGATTAAAGAAAAAATCAAAATTAAATTTAGTTATAAAATAGGCGCTGCATTAATAAAGCCTGCTTTAGAAGAAATACGTAATCAGTATGATTATGAGGAACATGGTGGTTCTCCCCTTCTTGGAGTCAATGGGATTTCTATTGTGAGTCATGGTAGTTCTACACCCAAAGCAATAATGAATTCTATTTTTGTCGCCCAAAAATCTATTAAGAATAATTTGATATCGGATATCTCCAAAGGAATTGATGAACATTTAGGAGTTATTAGTTGAAAGCAAAAATCACAACTACATCACGATATTTGCCAGAACGTGTTCTTTCCAACTTCGATCTTGAGAAAATGGTAGATACCTCTGATGAGTGGATCCGTTCACGTACAGGAATTGAGAAAAGACACTTAGTTGGTGAAGGTGAAGCAACGTCACATATGTGCACCCAAATTGCTAACTCATTATTGAAAAAATCAGGAAAAGCACCGGAGGAGATTGACCTAATTCTCGTAGCCACTAGTACCCCGGATTACCTTATTGTCTCTACGGCAGCGTTAGTTCAGGATAAAATTGGTGCAAAAAATGCATGGGGATACGATATAGTTGCCGCTTGCACAGGCTTTCTTTATGCTTTGGAAACCGGTGCAAAAATGGTTGAATCCGGTCAATATAAAAATGTTATCGTTATCGGTGCAGACACCATGAGTTCCATTATTGATTATACCGATCGTAATACTTGTGTTATCTTTGGTGATGGCGGTGGCGGAGTACTCCTTGAACCAACAGAAAAAAATGACGGTATCTTGGACTCAATTTTGCATACCGATGGAAGTGGAAGTAAATTTTTAACTGTTCCTGGTGGTGGAAGTCTTCATCCTGCTTCCAAAGATACAGTGGATAAAAAAATGCATTACGTTTACCAAGATGGAAAAATAGTATTCAAATTTGCTGTAAAGAATATGGCTAGCGTTAGTAAACAAATCCTCGATGACAATAGCCTATCTGGGGACGATATTAAACTGTTTATTCCCCACCAGGCAAATCGTCGAATCATTGATGCCGCGGCTAAAAGATGTGGGTTAAAAGAAGAACAAGTATTTGTCAATATAAACAGGTATGGTAATACAACTGCCGGGACAATTCCCATTGCATTGGATGAAGCTTGCGAATTGGGTCGTCTTGAGAATGGCGATCTTTTATTACTGGCCGCATTTGGTGGTGGGTTCACTTGGGGTTCCATGTTAATCCGTTGGGGGAATTAATAATGGGATTCGCATTTTTATGCCCGGGACAAGCTTCCCAAAAAGTGGGCATGGGTCAAGATTTATACCAAAACACCGAATTAGGTAAGCGATATTTTGATACGGCAAATGAAATCATGGGTATGGATATCCAGGATATTATTTTTAATGGACCGGAAAAAACTCTCAAACAAACACAATACACCCAACCTGCGATTTATATCGTCAGTGTGATAATCGGTAAATTATTGAAAGAAAAAGGCGCAACCCCCTCCTGTGCCGCAGGACATAGTTTAGGTGAATATTCCGCTTTAGCCCTAGCCAATTCATTTGATTTTTCTACGGGATTACAATTAGTCAAAGTTCGCGCTGAAGGAATGCAAAATGCGGGAAACCAAAATCCAGGGACAATGGCTGCTGTCATTGGCTTAGATGATAAAAAGGTTCATAATATTTGCCAGCAATATTCTAATGGTATTGTCGTGGCTGCTAATTTTAATGCGAAAGGGCAAGTTGTCATTTCCGGGGAGATTGATGCTGTTCATGCTGTAATGCCACTAATGAAAGAGGCTGGCGCAATGAAAGTCGTAGAACTTAATGTAAGCGGCGCTTTTCACTCACCATTAATGACATCCGCAAAAGATTTACTTTCTGAAAAATTATCATCCATCGAAATTCAAGATAGTGAAATTCCTGTTTATACAAATGTTTCGGCCACCCCAGTCTCTTGTGCAACCGAAATACGGCAATCGCTTATCGATCAACTTGAGAACCCTGTACAGTGGCATGAATCTATATCTCGAATGGTTCAGGATGGCATTACATCCGCAGTTGAGGTTGGGCCGGGACGCGTACTCCAGGGACTCTCCAGAAGAATTGACCGTTCATTAAATATGAATGGTGTGGAATCTTATGAACAAATCGTAAATTTCAGTCATGTTTAATCTATCAAAAAAGATTGCTGTCGTAACTGGTGCATCTCGTGGTATTGGAAAATCAATGGCAATTACCTATGCCAAGGCCGGTGCCCATGTGGTCTGTGTCAGTCGCACGCAAGATGCACTCAAAACTGTGGCCGACGCAATAAATGCTGATGGTGGATCCGCTTCAGTTTCTACTTGTGATGTATCCGATTTTAATGCTTTTCAAAATTTAATTAAAGCTACCACTGATACACATGGATCGGTGGATATTTTAGTGAATAATGCCGGTGTCACTAGAGACACGCTCATAATGCGTATGTCTGAAGATGACTGGAATACAGTTATCAATATAAACTTAAAAGGTGCCTTTAACGGTATAAAAGCAGTTGCGCGCACCATGATGAAACAAAGGTCAGGTCGCATTATAAATATTTCTTCTGTGGTTGGCCTTACAGGAAACCCAGGACAAGCAAATTATGCCGCATCAAAAGCTGGTTTAATTGGATTGTCCAAAGCTACAGCCAGAGAATTAGCATCCCGTGGTATTACAGTGAACTGTATCGCACCGGGATATATTGCAACAGATATGACTGATCAAATGACAGAACAGGCAAAAGATTTATTAAATACACAAATACCATTGGGACGAATTGGAAGTCCTGATGATATTGCCGCAACAGCCCTTTTCCTGGCTTCGGATGAAGCAGGATATATCACTGGGCAAACCTTCACGGTTGACGGCGGCATGGTCATGAATTAACTAAGGAGACTACAATGTCCACATTCGATAAAGTAAAAGAAGTCGTCATCGATAAACTCGGTGTTGAAGAAGATAAAATTGTACTTGCTGCATCTTTCGTAGATGATCTGGGTGCAGATTCATTGGATACTGTTGAATTGATTATGCAATTCGAAGAGGAATTCGGCATTGAAATCCCCGATGAAGATGCAGAAACAATGACTACAGTTCAATCTGCTGTTGATTACATAGAAGCAAATCAATAAGAATACCATAATCCTATGAATAAACGTCGCGTAGTTATCACGGGCTTAGGCGTCCTTGCCCCCAACGGAAATTCACTTCCTGAATATTGGAATGCGTTAATTGCAGGAAAAAGCGGTATAGGACCAATAACATATTTTGATCCGGAAAACCTGAGCGTCAAGATTGCCGGTGAACTTTCTAATTTTAATCCTGAAGACCATTTTGATCGGAAGGAAGTTCGAAAGATGGATCCATTTACGGTCTATGCTTTAGTGACAGCACAAGAAGCTATTTCCCAGGCAGGGTTGGATCAAGACGACGTTAATTTAGAACGGGTTGGTGTAATTTTAGGAACGGGCGTTGGGGGTATTCAAACATTAGAAGACCAACATGGTATTTATACTACGAGAGGTCAACGACGAGTCTCCCCCTATTTCGTGCCAAAAATGATCGCTAACATCGTTGCGGGCCAGATTGCCATTAAGCATGGATTCCAAGGACCGAACCATGTTGTAATATCAGCCTGCGCCTCAGGCACTGATAGTATTGGTACTGCTGCGCGAACCATCCAATATGGTGATGCAGATGTTGTTGTTACCGGTGGTAGTGAAGCCAGTATTACCGGATTAACAATTTCGGGTTTTGCCAATATTAAAGCATTATCCACTCGCAATGATGATCCGACCGCCGCCAGCCGTCCTTTTGATAATGATCGTGATGGATTCGTACTGGGTGAAGGATCTGCCAGTATCATCCTGGAAGAAGCGGAACATGCGAAAGCACGTGGCGCAACCATCCTAGCTGAACTAGCAGGCTATGGACCAACTGACGACGCCTTCCATATTACCCAACCGGCTGAAGGTGGCTTAGGTGCTATTCGTGCCATGAGAAATGCACTAAAAGATGCCAATCTTAATCTAGAAGATGTTGATTATATCAATGCCCACGGAACATCCACACCTTTTAATGATAAGAATGAGTCGGCCGCGATTATATCTTTATTTGGAGATCATGCCAAGAATTTAAAGGTAAGTTCAACCAAATCAATGACGGGCCATTCTTTGGGTGCCAGCGGTGCCCTTGAAGCTGTGGCTTGCGTCCAAGCGATTCAACATAGCATTCTTCCACCTACTATAAATTATTCAACACCGGACCCTGAATGCACATTGGATTACGTTCCAAATACCGCCCAGGAAGCAGAAGTGAATGTTACCTTGTCCAACTCATTTGGATTCGGCGGTCATAATGGCGTAATTGTCATCAAAAGGTGGAACGAATAGCGCGTGCCTCTATTTGATTTTTTCAAATTATTTAAATCTCATCCTCTTTCTAAATTAGAAAAATCCTGCCGTTACCGGTTTCGCAACCGGGCTTATCTTACCCAAGCCTTTAAACATCGTTCTATTTCCAGCGAACCACAAAATAACTATGAACGCCTTGAATTTTTAGGCGACGCTGTAATTGATATTGTGGTGAGCCGAGAACTCATGCGGGAATTCCCCGAAGGTGATGAAGGAATCCTGACCCAAAAACGGTCTGCTCTCGTTCAAAAATCTTTTTTAGCTACGATGGGACAATTATTGAATTTATTAGATTTTATTGATATTGAAACCACAGTTGATCTCACTCAGGAAAAAATCGCCGTAAAACAATCGGCAAATTTATTTGAAGCTTTGATCGGTGCTATCTTTTTGGATGGTGGAATAGAGCGCGCCAAAAAACTGATTTTAAATACAATATGGACCCATCGCCATGAAGCTTGGAAGTCAGTAAATCATAAGGGACAACTCATTGAGTTATGCCACATTAAACAGTTGGCGAACCCCAAATTTTTAGTATCCGATGTGTCTGGGCCTGATCATCAGAAATTATTTGAAGTGCATGTAAAAATTGGGTCAGATGTTTATCCCAGCGGAATCGGTACAAATAAGAAGGCTGCAGAACAACATGCGGCAGAATACGCCATGGAGGCGCTTCACCCTTAATTCTCTATTTTGTTAATTTTATCCCTGATTCGGGCAGCCATCTCATATTCTTCTTTATCAATGGCTTTTTTCAACTGAAGTTCTAACAAATCAATTTTGGGCTCTTGTTGGATATCATCTTCAACACTTTCCATATCATCCTCCCAAACGATTGCTTCTTCCATCACTTCTTCTGCTACTAGGATTGGGGCATGCATTCTGAGAGCCACTGCTAAAGCATCACTCGGACGTGAATCTATTTCTCGACTACCCAATTCCTTTCCCTGAATATCTAAAATAGAAAAGAATACACCATCTTCTAATTTTGTGATTTTAACTGAAGATAATTTGCCATCAATGCCCTTAACTAAATTAACAATAAGGTCATGGGTAAGCGGTCGAGGCGTTTCCATATATTCCATTGCCATTGCAATCGCCTGTGCTTCATAAGAGCCAACGAGAACCGGCAATCGCCTTTCACCGGACAGTTCTTTTAAAATAACCGCATAACTGCGGTTGGGATGGTAATACGATATTTTTTGAACTTTGACGGGAATCATTATGTATCCTTAATTGAAATTAACTTCCCGACCGTTAGGGTTCAACTTTTTTCCGCTAAAATTCCTTTTAAACGATCAATCTTTTTTACTGGTGTCGGATCGGTTCCATGTAAAATAGCACACCAATAACTCACCCAATCCCCAAAATGGATCATAAGCAAAATTCGTTCAACGATTGAGTTTCCTTCAACGGTAACAATTTCATGACTCCCCGCAAGATTCCCTATAATCTCTCGAGTGGATTTCTGACGAATGGCCGTCCTAGGATGGTCACTCAGATCGCTCAACCAAATAACAGAAATTCCGTTAATTAAATCTGGATTATTTTCCCAACCCACGATTTCATTATGATTCATTTCAGGTAATTCATTGTGATAGGCTAGCATTTTGGAATTTTCACTAAGCTGCCCTTTCCACCTTACAGCAATGGTTGCTGTTGCATCTGTCTCTGCATAAATGATTGGAATCGTGGTAAAGATTCGTTGGGCCAAACTATAGGTGGGATTTTCCATAGATTCAGAACCATAATTATCTCGATTGGCTGTAATCAAAGCGACCGCATTATTTAATTCATTAATTGTTTTGATACCAATTAATCCTATCTCTTTTAGTAAATACAACATGGGTACAAGGGAAATCGCAAGAGCAGCGCGGGGCTGCAACCCTGCGGGAATCGCTACCACATCCAGGTCGAGTTCATTCATTCGTTCAGTTAAAGTACCGCCAGTAGAAATGCCCACAATTTGAGCGCCCTTATCCCTCGCATGATCAAAAGCAGATAATGATTCTTCCGTATTACCTGAATAAGAAGAACATATAACAAGGGTATGGTTATCGACCCAATTGGGTAAGGAATAATTTCTGGAAACCAACATGGGAACATTCAACTCATTTTTGGCTAATAATCGGACAACATCGCCACCAATGGCGGAACCACCCATCCCTGCAACGACTACATTATGGATTTCAGAATATTGGTTTTTGAGTGAAATGGATTCACCTATTTTGGCTGCAATTAAGATATGATCAGAAAAATTATAAATTGATTCGTACATATTTTGAGGGTCAATTGATTGATATGTGGTCATTAAAATTTCCTGTTTAATATCATAGCCGTAAATTGGTTTAAGTGATCTCGATTCTCTTCAAGAACCATGGCAAGTCCTTCTTGAGCTTTCTCTATATAATGTTGAATTACTTTTTCTGCATCATCTTTTATTCTATTGGAATCGAAATAATATTTGTAGTCTGAGATCGCATTCTTTTCTTTTACAAAATTGCGCCATTCTTCAGGATTTTTTTCACGAGCTAAAATGGTCAAGGCTGTTTGTTTCCCCGCATGGATATCACTACCGAGACTTTTTCCCATGGATGAGGCATCACCATAGATTTCTAAAAAATCGTCTTGAATTTGAAAAGCGAGCCCAAGATTGAGTCCAAATTCAAATAAATGATGGGCTGTTTCTTTGGATGCATTACCCATCACAGCTCCCAATTCGGCACATAATCCTAAAAGTGAGCCTGTTTTTTTGCCTATCATTATTAAATAATGTCCCATTGAAATAGAAGAATCATGCTCAAATTCTTTATCCATCCCTTGGCCTTCGCACACTTTCATGGTTACTTCGTTAAATCTTTGATGAACGAAAGGCGGCAATCCGCTAAGCATGAGTTGAGCCAAAACAAAGATGCCATCTCCCGCAAGGATAGCAGTTGAATCATCCCACTTTTTATGGACTGTAAGTTGGCCATGTCGAATATCATCGCCATCCATAATATCATCGTGAACTAGTGTAAAATTATGAAGCAGTTCTAACGCCACGGCGGCCTTCATCAAATCTTCTGGATCGGCCTTAAAAGCTTGGCCTGCTAAATGGACTAATATGGGGCGAAGTCTTTTGCCTTTACCATTTAATACGTATTTGAGCGGATCATAAAGATATGCTGGTGAATGGTCCAGTGGTATTTTTTGAAGGGCAGTTTCAATCTCACCTTTTAAAAATTGGATATGATTGGGAAAGGCTTTAGTGTCCTGCATCGAGGGTAAGTGTACCAATCTCATTTAGTTTGGTCATAACGATGGATTCAATCTCTTCCATCCTTTCAGGCGTATTTGCTTCAAAACGACAGACGATAACTGGTTGTGTGTTCGAAGACCGAACTAAACCCCATCCATCACCAAATTTGATCCGAACGCCATCCACTGTACTGCAATCATAATTTTCAGTAAAATAAGCCACTGCTTCATCCGCGATTCGGAATTTCTCTTCATCTGATTCAGCTGCTAAACGAATTTCAGGGGTGGAATAATATGTGGGAAGTTCAGCTTTCAATTCGGATAGTTTTTTATCGGTTCGGGACAATGTTTGGACAATGCGTGCTGCCACGTATATGGCATCATCAAATCCAAAGAAATCATCGGCAAAAAAGATATGTCCGCTCATTTCACCACCCAATTTGCAATTGAGTTCAGCCATCCTTTGTTTAATGAGAGAATGCCCCGTTTTCCACATGACAGGTTTCCCGCCATACTTGATAATCATATCTTCCAAAGCTTGTGAGCATTTCACATCAAAAAGAATCTCATCTCCTTCTTCTAATACTTCTGGAAGGAAAAGAGCCATTAATTGGTCCGCCCATATTATATCACCCGTTTCATCTACAACGCCTACGCGATCTGCGTCACCATCAAAAGCTATGCCAATATCGTAATTGCCTGTTTTCATCAGTTTGACTAAATCAGCCAGATTTTCAGCTACGGTTGGATCGGGATGATGGTTTGGAAAAGTCCCATCTACATCACAGTATAATTCTGTCAATTCTACATTTAGATTTTTAAAAATATCGGGGCCGCAAATCGCACCGGCGGCATTCCCACAATCCATGGCAACCTTGATGGTTTTTTGAATATTAATCTTAGAAGCAATCATCCGTTTATATTTGGTGAGAATATCAAAAGCCGCTTCCGAACCTTCACCTGTCTCGTAATCTGCTTTTTCAATAATTTCTCGAATATCCTGAATAGAATTGCCAAAAACGGCCTTTTTATTTCTGGACATTTTGAAACCGTTAAATTCAGGTGGATTATGACTTCCTGTAATTTGAACAGCGCCGGCAACATCTAACTTGAACATGGAATAATAGTTCGCCGGTGTTGGTAGAATGCCGATATTGATCACATCCACACCAGTAGAAAGTACACCCTTTTTAAACTGTTCAATTAAACTGGGAGTAGTTAACCGAACATCACCGCTGAGGGCAATTTCTTGTCCGCCGCCGCGCTGAATAAAAGTGCCAAAACCTTTACCTAAGCTTTCCACAACATCAGGAGGAAAGTCATCTGAAACTTTGCCACGAATGTCATATTCACGAAATATATATTTATTGAGATTCATCGAGTCCTTTCAAGAGAAAATGTATACCTAAAAATTAAAGAAAATATATCAAGTCTTAAACCAATGAATTGATTTATTCGTCTGTTTTTGGTTTCTGCCGCAACACTTTTATTTGAGAATGTATCTTCTTATTTTGAATTCGTTTTTCTTTGGATGATCGCGTGGCCTTAGTGGCTACCCTTTTCTTCGGCTTTCGATTCATTTCAGCCAATTTTTCACGTAGTCTATTTAAAGCAATATTCTTGTTTCGATGCTGACTTCGTTCATCTTGGCAAGTGACCACAGTCCCAGTTGGCAAATGGGTTAACCGAACAGCACTTTCTGTTTTATTCACATGCTGGCCCCCTTTACCCGATGCGCGAAAAGTATCCACACGACATTCTTTTAAGAGGTCTTCATTGGATTTAATCATACAATCAACTTTTATAATGGCCAAAAATAAATAATTGCCGGTGTACCAATAATAACGATTAATATTTCTAATGGTAAACCCATTCGCCAATAATCTCCAAATTTATAGCCACCAGGGCCAAGTATCAGCGCATTACATTGATGTCCTATTGGTGTAAGAAATGCACAGGATGCACCCACCGCAACTGACATTAAAAATGGATCTATACTGACTCCCATTGACATTGCAATACCGACACTTATTGGTGCCATTATTAAAGCTGTAGCCGCATTATTAATAATATCAGATAAACTCATTGTAATAATCATAATAATTGCAAGAACAAGCCAAGTGGGTAAACCGCTCGTTAATCCAACCATTAGATTAGCAACTATTGCAGTTGTACCGGTACTTTGCAACGCATCACTTATGGGAATCATTGATCCTAAAAGTACAATTATTGGCCAATCAATGCTTTTATATAAATCTCTAACAGGGAGTATTCCTGAAAATATATAAATTAATATTGCACCTATAAATGATATTGTTGCGGGAAAAACCCCAAACATACTTAATAATATTGCGCCTATAAATACCAATACGGAAAATCCTATTTTTGAAAATATTCCAATATCAATATCTCGATTTTCCAGTGGTAATAGGTTTAATGATTTTGTGTTATTCTTTAATTCTTCTTCCCTGCCTTGTATTAACAACACATCGCCAATAGAAAATTTTACTCTGCCAAGTCTTTTTGTAATTGGATTATCATTTCGTGCAACAGATATTAATGTTAAACAATTTGATGTTTTATTTCTAAAATAATTTCGTGTTCGACCCAACAATGAAGATTCAGGTGTAACAACAACTTCCATAAATGTAGTGTCATCTTCTTTTAGAGAATCAATTCGAAATCGCATTTCCTTTGTTAACTTAAAATTATATTCATCCATTGCAATTTTTAATTCTGTTGGATCTGCCATTATTAAAAATTGATCACCCTCACTTAGAATATAATTAGGGTCTAAATATTCAATTTCTTCATTTTTATTTATTTTCCGAATTAATGTTATTTTATCTCCCGTTAAATTATTGACTTCCCCTGCATTTTCACCAATTAAGGAGCAGTTTTCTGGAATTCTAATTTCTGTAACATATTTATCAATTGAAAAAATTGACCGGGAATTTGATTTATTATCTTTATCATTTGGAATAAGCTTCCAGCCAATAAGTGCAATAAATAAAACACCTAAAATAGCTATTACACTACCAACAGGAGTAAAATCAAATAAACCAAATGCAGTAGGTTCAAAGTCCACAAGACCAATATTTTGCAATTTCAGGTAATTTGCCGAGAGCGATGTTGAATCAGCAATCGCTTGCGAAACAATGAGTTCCAGTTGTTCCTTTCTGACATTAGCAATAATAATATTGGGGGGCGTACCTATCATGGTTATCATGCCTCCAAGAATACTGGCAAAAGCAATAGGCATTAATAGAATTCTAGGAGATCGTTCATTTTCCCAAGCTGTTTTTATTGTTACAGGGAGCATTAAAGCTAATGCACCAACATTATTCATAAAACCTGATAGCAGGGCAATTACACCACTTAAACTTGAAATATGCATTGTTTGGATTTTAGTGAATGGCTTGATCCTACGAGTTATAAAATCGACCACACCAGAATTTCGTAATGATCTACTGATTATTAATACTGCTGCAACTGTAATAACAGCAGGATGACCAAATCCTAAAAATATTTGATTATAATTATTTATTAAAGTTGAACTTTCATCACCTAAACATTTATCTGCAATAATAAGTATAAAAAGAGCTGTGACAGAAACGATATCATATCTCCATCTTCCATATATAAATAGCCCAAATGTTATCATTAAGATAATTACTATCGCAATTTGATCAATATTCATAATGACATTCCACCAATTATAGGTCCATTGTTAAAGCTATAATTGTATATATATATATCCAATTCCGTGATATTCAGATACTTTATCATTCAATTACCTTCCTCAACGACCCACCGTTTTCAACCAATTTTTTATTCGCTTCTTTTTGTGAACAATTCTTCTTTATCATTACTACCGCTACTTTAACAGATTTGTCTGCTTCAAATAATTTGGATCGGGCCAATTGATAATCCACACCGGTAAGTTTTTCTATTATCCGTGTACCACGATCCACCAGTTTATCATTTACCGTCATGAGATCCACCATAAGATTTCCATAAACTTTTCCCAACCGAACCATCGTGGCGGTAGAAATCATATTCAGTACCATTTTTGTTGCTGTCCCTGCTTTCATTCGTGTAGAACCGGTGATTACTTCTGGCCCTGTAATGACCTTGATCAACACATCAGCATTCACTGATAAATAAGGCTTTTCATTACAGATCAAATAAACAGTTTTAGCACCGATGGATTTTCCATATTCAATGGCAGAACTCACATATTGTGCCGCACCGCTAGTGCTGATGCCAATCACCACATCGTCGGAACTTAGTCCAAATGACTTAAGATCAGTTATGGCTGCGTCCGGTTGATCCTCTGCCCCTTCGATAGATTTTCTAAGTGCATTATCCCCACCGGCTATGATACCATTGAACCAATCAGGCGGGACTGAATATGTGGGTGGCATTTCGGAGGCATCAAGGACGCCTAACCTTCCTGAAGTTCCTGCCCCAACATACACAACACGGTTTCCATTTTGAATTGCGACAGTGGTCAAGTCTACCACTTTCCCAATTTCGGGTATCGCCTCATTGACTTTTTCCGCAATTGTTTGATCTTCACTATTAATAATCTCCAATATTTCAGAAATTGATTTATCATCAATAACAGTGGAATGAATATTCTGTTGTTCTGTAGAAAGGTTTTTTCGTTCTGTAGTTTCCATGTAAAAAATTACACAACTTCATCTGTAATGGTTGAACATTATTCCTGATTAATATTGAACATTAGATAGTCTTAATGTTTTTATAATATTTGTAAATTTTACGCTAAATAGATTTGTAAATCATAGGATTCATAACCATGAGCCATCCCCAAAATAAACAATTCAAACTAATATCACGCCCAATCGGAATGCCAACACGGGAAAATTTTGAATATTCAGAATTATCCACTCCTTCATTAAAAGAAGGCGAGCTATTGGTGCAATCAAAATACATATCTTTGGATCCTGCCATGCGAGGCTGGATGAATGATGGTAAATCTTATATCCCTCCAGTAGGTTTGGGTGAGGTTATGCGTGCCGGCGGTGTTGGTGAAGTATTGGAATCAAATAACCCCAAGTTTATTAAAGGCGATTTTGTTCAAGGACTGTTGGGCGTCCAAAGTCATCCTATTTCCAATGGTGAGCAATTAACAAAAATTGATCCAAACTTGGCCCCATTGCCATTATACCTAAGTTTATTTGGCCTTACGGGCATGACAGCCTATTTTGGTTTACTCTCCGTTGGAGAACCAAAAGAAGGTGATACTGTTCTTGTATCCGGTGCGGCTGGTGCTACGGGATCAGTTGTTGGGCAAATTGCAAAGATCAAAGGCTGCCGTGTAGTGGGTATTGCAGGAGGTCAGGAGAAATGTGATTACATAATTAATGAACTGGGTTTCGATGCAGCTATCGATTATAAATCCGACAATTTACTTCGTGCTTTAAAAACCAGTTGTCCAGATGGCGTAGATGTCTTTTTTGATAATGTGGGTGGAGATATACTCAATTTAGTTTTGACCCAAATTAATATGAATGCACGGGTAGTTATATGCGGCGCAATTTCTCAATACAATAATACCACTCCAATAAAAGGGCCGGATAATTATTTATCTCTTTTAGTTAACCGTGCAAGAATGCAAGGGTTTATCGTTTTCGATTTTGCCAGTCAGTATGGCGAAGCTGCCAAACAAATGGGACAATGGCTCGCAGAGGGAAAATTGAAATCAAAAGAACATATTGTTGAAGGGATTGACACATTTCCAGAAACATTGCTTATGCTTTTCTCTGGGGAAAATTTTGGTAAACTGATGCTTAAAGTTTAGAATGACGAGTAAATTCGCAGAAAAAGTTGTTCTTGTCACCGGCGCCGGTTCCGGGATTGGACGCCAGACTGCCATTACTTTTGCCAAAGACGGCGCGAAAGTTATCGTTAGTGATATCAATGCAAATGCAGGTCAAACCACTGTTGATGAAATTATAGCCAATGGTGCTAATGCAATCTTTGTTCAGATGGATGTTTCCAAGTCTGAGGAGGTTAAATCTGGAATTGCCAGAGGAATCCAATATTTTGGTCGGCTGGACTGTGCAGTAAACAATGCAGGCATTGGCGGAAGACTCGCCCCCACTGCGGATATTCATACGGCCGATTGGGATAAAGTTCTTGCAGTAAACTTGACCGGTGTCTGGAATTGTATGAAATATGAAATTCCCCATATGCTTAAACTGGAATCCCAATGCGCTATCGTCAATGTTTCTTCCATCGCAGGATTGGTGGGAATGAAGAGGAATGCACCCTATACCGCCAGCAAGCATGGTGTCATCGGATTGACAAAATCTGCTGCTTTGGAATACGCTAACAATAATTTGCGCATCAATGCCGTATGCCCTGCTTTTACTGATACAGCCATGTTGGATGAAATGAGTATTGAGAAACCTGATCTGAAAGAGAAACTCCACCAAGGCATCCCCATGAATCGCCTGGGAAACCCTCAGGAAATTGCCGACGCAATCCTTTACCTATGTTCAGATAAAGCCAGTTTTATTACAGGACATGCCATGCCATTGGACGGAGGACTTTCCATTCAATAGCATTTTTATGATAAATTAATTTTTATACCTTTTTGAATTCATTTAAAAATATAGTTTTCTCTTTACATAATCTCGATTTGGATGCTGTTTGCGATTTTCTAATGGACTCAGGAGTATTATCAACATCCATAAATAATTTGGGAAAAGATGATTCGCCCAATAAAACATGGTTCGATGAGCCGGGGCAACCCCGTTGGGAAGTATGGGAAGAGCCTGTTGTTGTTGCGCTGGTTGAATCAAATAAAGAAGCAGTAATCCTCGCTCAATTAATTCAATCTGAGTTTGAATTAAGTACACTCCCAAAATATTCAGAAGAATCTATCGCTGATATTAATTGGGTCCGTGAAACCCAAAAAATTAATAAGCCCAATAAAATTACCGATCGACTTTGGATCATTCCTACAGGACAATCACCTATAGATAAAAATGCTGCTAATATTTTCCTTGACCCCGGTGTTGCTTTCGGGACGGGGAACCATGCCACAACAAAACTTTGTTTAGAATGGTTGTCGGAAAATATTCAAGGCGGTGAATCGGTATTGGACTTCGGTTGTGGTTCAGGAATCCTTGCGATTGCGGCAATAAAATTAGGCGCAGAATCCGCCATCGGTGTAGATATTGATTCTCAGGCTTTAAAAAGTACCAATGAAAATGCAAATTTAAATGGTATCTCCATCCCAACTTATCATCCGGATGAATTGCAAAATAATCAAAAATATGATATTTTAATTGCCAACATTCTGGCGAATCCATTGGTTGAACTTTTGCCAAAGTTCAATTCATTATTACATCCTAATGGCCGAATAGCAGTTTCAGGTATAATGGAATCTCAATTGGCTAAAATTATACAAAAATATAAGGACGGCTTTTCAGACCTCTATCATCTGAAAAAGGACGGCTGGGGATTAATTTCAGGAATTAAATAAACTAAATGCTGGCGAAATACCGTTTCGCCTCTTTCATCACCTTTGGCGAAAGCATGATTGATCCAACTACTGTTGGTATTGCCATCACGGCATACATCCCATCCACAAGGTTAATAACTAAATCAATGGTAATCATGGCACCGACAACAATGGTTGCGATATAAAAACAGCGATAGTAAAATATGCTTTTACTCCCAAATAAGTAACCACTGCATTTACTACCATAATATGAATAACTCATCATTGTAGAAATACTGAATGTGAGCACGGCAGCTAAAAGCAAACCTTGGCCAAAAGATCCCAATTCCTTTATAAATGCTGTTGTGGTCATGGAAACACCGTTCAAACTATCATCCTGCCAAACACCAGAAACAAGAATCACCATAGCAGTAATCGTACAAACCACAATGGTATCGATAAATGGTTCAATCATGGCAACCAATCCTTCACGAACTGGCTCTTTTGTCATAGCTGCCCCGTGTGCCATATCAGAAGTACCTAACCCAGCTTCATTTGAGAATAATCCTCGGCGAACACCGGCAATAATGACGGCGCCAACTGCGCCTCCCATGACCGAATCCCCCGTAAATGCATCGTTAATAATCAATCCAAAAAGGGATGGTATTTCAGAAATATGATTAAAAATTACCAAAAGTCCCCCAAATAAATACAAAACAACCATGATTGGTACCATGTAAGATGCAACTTGACCAATTCGTTTAATACCACCAAAAATGACCAAAGCTGTCAAAATTGCCATGATCAATCCCTGGATAAAATTTCCTGTACTGACATTTTCTACAAACCATCCATTTGGTTCAAATACCTGGTTTCGAATAATATCTGCCAACTGGTTAGATTGAAACATTACAGTACATCCAATCAATCCCGCTAAACTGAACATTATTGAAAATGGTTTGAACTTTTTTCCCAATCCATTTTCGATATAGTACATGGGGCCACCCTGAATTCGGCCCATATCATCTTTCCCGCGGTAAAGGATCGACAATGTACACGAGAAAAATTTTGTGGACATGCCCACAATTGCGCTGAGCCACATCCAAAATAATGCACCAGGACCACCCATTTGAATAGCAATAGCCACACCACTGATATTTCCAAGTCCTACTGTACTCGCCAAAGCGCTGGAAAGCGCCTGAAAATGAGTAATCTCACCAGGATCATTTGGGTCATTATATCGACCCAGCAGAATGTTGAACCCATGTCGAAAATACTTAAAAGGTACAAATCGGCTATAGATTGAAAAAAATATTCCACCCCCAAGAAGTAGAATAAGCATTGGGGGACCCCAAATGAATCCGGCAAATGCAGATATTGATGTTTCAATTAATTCTAAAATTTTCATTTCTTCCACTAAAAAGTTGCGGATTATACCGAAATTCCCTGCTTAATTACTAATGCTAATTCAATGAAAAAACTAGATTTATACCTCATTCGCCAATTTTTGACTACGTTATCCATGACGTTACTGGGATTTGTGTGTGTTATCCTGATTGTAGATCTCATTGAAAACCTCGATCGATTTATTGATAATTCCATCCCTGCCATTATCACAATTAAATATTATATCTACGCCATCCCCTGGTTTTTAAATATTGGCCTTCCTATGTCCATGCTAATTTCAACTGTTTTTAGTATCGGTCTTTTGGCAAAAAGAAATGAACTTACTGCCATGAAGGCCACCGGGATTAGCCTCTATAGAATTGCTATTCCTATTACCACAATTGGATTGATAATCAGCTTTATATCATTTGAATTGGATAATACATGGGTGAGCAAAGGCAATGAAGTCCGATATAATATTGAACGGGAATATATGAAGCGGCGATCCCGTGTGAAGCGCCAAACGGATCTCCGAAATGTCTTTTTACAAAAAAATGAAAAAACCCATATTTCTATCGGCAGGTATAAAGTTGAAACAACGGTTGGCCGCAGCATCACCGCCATTGCTTTAGAGAATGGAACTGTTAGTCAGCGTATAGATGCTCGGGGTATCAAATGGCTTGATTCCTTGAATACTTGGAATGTAACAGATTTTTCAATCAGGGAGTTCAATTCAATTGGTGAAGTAAAAGATATGACTATGTCCCGAGGTGATACTTTATTGGAACTTAATTTCACACCCGAAGATATTACGCAACAATCCAAAACGCCAGATGAAATGAACTTTGCCGAGCTTACTCTTCGGATTGATCAGCTTAAAAAGAACGGTGTAGATACTACCAAATGGGAAGTAGATCGACTATTTAAAATATCCTTTGCCTTCACAAATTTAATTGTTGTTCTATTCGGCTTGCCCTTGGTGGTAATGAAATCAAAAGGTGGATTATCTTTTGGGGCCGGCATGGGAATTTTTGTGATTTTTATATACTATGCCTTTATCAAATTTGGTATGTCCATGGGGTATAAGGGTATCATGTCTCCCCTTACAGCTGCATGGATGGGGAATGTGATATTTTCTATCGGCGGAATGCTACTTTTGGTCTTTGCCCGTAAGTGATTCTTCTGGTTCTTTGATCACCCCTTTTTCCGGAATAGGAGAAGGTCCACCGTTATTAGAAACGCCCTTTTCTTTCCTACCTTTAAAACTGGTAATTGTAAATCCAAGGGCAAGGTTTAACCCTTTCATAGAATGGATCCACATCCCATCGCGAAATGAAAATCCAAAATCGATCAATACAGGACCACCATGAAATCCGGCACCCAAAGCCAATTCCGTTCGACCCATGCCTTCCCATGCAAACCCAAGTCGTAAAGGCATTTTTGGAAAACGATGTAATTCCGCTCCCACAGCCCAACGCCAGCGGGAATTAGCAAATAATCTGTTCTCAAATCCAGTACTAAGATCAGAACTAACGAGATAATCTTTTTTACGGTACGATAATCCAAACCGAAGTATAGCGGGATATCTTATATTAAATTCTTTTAACTTTCCGTTTTCATCCACATTCTTTATTAGAGTTGAACTGCTTGTAAATATAGATCCCGATGATAGATTATCCGCTCGGAGTGAATCAATTGTATAGGTGTACAAAATTGCAACAGAATCGGAGAGAGCTTCACCTTTCCATTTCATATTAAATATATCATCACTGTTGCCAAATTTGCCATCTTTCCCCGCTAAAATATCTTTAATAAAAGAGGGTTTATTCCAACCGATGGTTCCCAATGCATTGATCAAAGAAACGCCAAAACGCATTCCATTGATTTCTTTGCTTGCCACACCTATGTCTAATCCGTAACCAGCGCCACCAAATCCTTGTCTCAAATAATAGGACCCTGATCCATAAACTGCTGTTGGAGTTGTAATGAAATCTGCTTTACTTGAATCAGGATCAATACCCATATAAAACAATCCTTGGAGATATTTTAGAGAGATCCCTAGAGCAAAAGATTCAAAAGGTACAGCAAAAGAAAAACCCAATTCGTGGACACCCATAATTTCATATCCCAATGTCATATCAATCTCCGGATTACTGGCGTTACCTTCCAGCATAAGCCGAGCTAATCCCGCCGGAATGCTATAAGAACTCATATAAAGTATATTCGAAGTTATGGCCATATTTCCTGATGAATAATTGAGTCCAGGAATTGGCAATTGGCCGTTCATATCAAATTTGAGTCCCCCATTTCGTTCGAGCCGATTAATGATTAAAGTTTTTTCATCATTATCCAAAGTATCTCCGCTTAGGGTATTCATGGCGGCCATGGATAGATAATTATTCCCAATACCAAAATCAATGCCACCCAACTGAAGCATAAAAGGTTTATCTACTTGGAAAGCAATAAGGGCAGGATTGTACCCAACAGAATAAAAACCATCACCAATCATTGAATAAGCATTGGCTAATGAAACGGCTCGAGCATCTCGTTTTTGACCAAAAGAAACGGTCATCATCAAGAAGAGAATAAAGATTGGATAAAGCCGTTTAATCATTTATTGGACTTTTTTCCCCATTGAGCGATCGTTGAGTTTACTCGAATTTTTCCACTACTATGACTGATGGTGAAATACCATCCATTCATATCACGAACTTTTCCGTCCGTAGATTTTATTCGAATTCGAATGCTATCCCGTAAAGATGATTCCATAGAATTGATTCCTGTTGTACTGCTCGGTGTCCAATTAAACGAATCCACATTGGCCAATTCTGTCGTGATGTCGGCCCACCCATCGTCCTTATCCATATCTGGAGAAGTGCCCGCAAAGTAGGCTAAATCGACAGTGTTAATTGTTCCAAATGTTTTCCATTTAATAGTGACTTCCGAATCCTTATTCAAATTCTGGTTTCCATTGGGATATTTAACCACCAATTCATCAGGGGCAGCACTTGTCATGCCCGTACTACTCAGCATAAAAGTAATATTCGAATTAATATCTATATAATCTGCCGTTGTTAAGTAAACCTTTTTACCATCAGAACCATTGAGATGAAAGCGCGGCGCCATATAGGGCTGTCCCGGGTTTGTCATGAGCATAATCCTAGATGAAGGAATGGGGCTACTATAAACAGCAAACCCAGGATCTTTAACCTGCCCTGCGTGAACGCTCGCATTAGTCGCGGGATAAAAACTCACGGGATCAGGCAATGGGATTTTTAATAATGTATCCACATATGAAACTACCGTATCCATACCAAAACCTGTGGTCTTTATTAAATAAACCATACCATCCACACAATCGGCAATATCATCCATAACATTAAAAATGAAATAATTACCAGTCTTTGGATTTAGACTGTCACATTTTGAAACAATATAAACACTGTCCGAACTTGCCCAGTTTTTTTTCACTACCATTGAATCTTTAAATGAAGAAAGGGCGCTGACAGTCGTATCCAATGGAAAAAAACCCAAATTGGACATGAGCATGGCCAACTCTCCACCTGTTGGTATTTTATTTTCTACTGTCAAATCTAAACTGGCAGATTGCAGCGTTGATCTAATCCGATTCCGATTGCTGTGGTCCATTTCTTGGACGGGAGTATTGGTGACTGAAATAAATGTCATAGGTGCCATAATGACTTCAAATGGCGCAAGCATAGTATATTTACCGCCAATACTCATTCCTGCTTCTAAAGTTCCTCTGCCGTCAATTCTAGCGCGTGATTCTACATTGAAGATTGCTGGACTTGAGGACATAAGTTCTACAATTGTTGTTTCACCCGCTTTGGGTGCAACTGTTGAACTATCATAGTATGCCACTGAGGATGGCGACTTATACTTCAGCGTTGTTGTACCATCTCTGGAAAGTCGAATAATCGTTTTGGTCGTATCACCAGCATTTGTTGGACTAGCCAAAGTCGACAATGCATTAACCTTCATGGAGTCGCCTTTTTGATTGATGCCAATCATATCAAAATCAAGGATTACCGGTAGCCGAATACCATTTCTCATTTCAATTTCTAATTTTGTATCGGAGAATGCCATACCAGAAAATCCCAAAGGCATTCCGGCAATACTGAATGCTGTGGGTGGAAATCCTTGAATAATGTTTGCTTCCAATGATTCAAAATGCAATTTTTTCAGTGCAACATCCAAAGAAACAGCGCCCATGTCTGACCCATCCAATGGGATTTTTGCTGATTGAGCCGGCATAATTGCTGATATATCAAGACTTAACTTAGATAACGCTGAATCTTTCCCCGCCGGATTGGCAAAAGTATATCCGTCTAAATTAAATGTTTTAACGATAGTTGTACCCTTTTTCAAAACAGTGTCTATTTTAGTTGAATCTTTTCCTGCTGGTGGAATGAAATTTCTAAAATTCAAATTAAAATCAATATTGAGGGGATAAGTGCTAGAAATACTTTTTATGTCAATCTCGTTGACTTCAAAACCGCTATTTGATTTTAATTTACCTGAATATATTTCTATATCTGTAGGGAAATCTATGGCAGGTAATGACATGGGTAATTCGTATTTGTCCACTTGAACAATGGCTGAATCCAATCCGGAAATTCGAAGTTGAATTGCCACATTCACTTGAACACTGTCCCCTGCATTAATGGTCACAGTTGCATCGGATGTACTGGCAATCCCAAAGCCGATATCCATCCTGATTGCATTGCCCAAACTATCTTGACTCAAGGATGTTGTCGTTGGACCATAACTTGCATCCTTAGGTAAAGTTGACTGAGTATGGTTGGCCAATGTTTTGGCCGGCGAAGCGATATCTGTAACAAGAGCCGCGCTGGGATTGGTCACATTAGTAGGCAATCCCTTGTTATTAAAAGTGGAACCAAAATCGCTGACGCTACTCCCCGCATCTGCTTTGATAACCAACCCATCAACGGATTTAATAAAACTTGGCAATTGGCTTGATGGTATAGCCGGGATTGGTATTGTAATTTGGATGGTAGTATCCACTGCCGAAGCAATAGCGTTCCACACCGCTTGTGTAACAATTTGATTGGTTATTGGTGGTACAGAAAAAACAGCTCCGGAACTATTGGTGAGCTGCCCACCAGGCGCAATTGGTATTGCTAAATTAATAGTGGTATCCAATGAAAATGAAAGACTAGGAGCGGTTACAGGATCTTGTGAATATTGGATATTTTGATTGAGTTCAACCTCAAGAATATCTGCACCTATTGATGTATCCGGCAAGGCACCCTCAAACATTAACTGCATTCCAATGGAGTCTGCTGTTGAGAATATCTGTTTATTATCCACCATCCCTGCCAATGAATACTTTTTTTGCACAAGTGGAAAGGAGAGTTCAAAAAACCATGTGGGCAATTCAAATGCCATAGGATTTTGAAAATCGCAACTCAATGTAAATATAGAAAATATACCAATTAATATTTTTGTAAGACGGTTTCGAATGCGTATTTGCAATTTTCTCGGATTTTGATTCATTATATTTGGGTCATTTGCCTAACGATTTAACATAGAAATTGACCTGAATTGAGTCCCTTTTACTACAAAAAAAAAGAGCCCCGAAAAATCGGAGCTCTTTTACATTTATAATCAAGTTAATGATTAATATCTGTAATGCTCAGGTTTAAAGGGCCCATCTACGGATACACCAATATATTCCGCCTGGTCGTCCCTTAATTTTGTCAGCTCAACACCAAGTTTATTCAGGTGTAAAAAAGCGACTTTTTCATCCAAATATTTTGGCAACATATGAACATCGTTAGTATAATTTTCACTATTATTCCACAATTCAAGTTGAGCCAATGTCTGGTTTGAAAATGAATTACTCATGACGAAAGAAGGGTGTCCGGTGGCACAACCCAAATTCACTAAACGACCTTCAGCCAAAACGATAATATTTTTTCCTTTAATGGTATACATGTCCACCTGGGGTTTTATCTCGTCCTTAGTGTTACCGTAATTATTATTCAACCATGCCATATCAATTTCATTATCAAAATGACCAATATTACAAACGATCGCTTTATCTTTCATGGCTTCAAAATGATGCCCTTGGACAATATCTTTATTTCCTGTTGTTGTTACAATAATATCCGCCTCAGGAATGGCTGTTTCCAATCTTCTCACAGGGAATCCATCCATGGCCGCCTGAAGCGCACAAATAGGATCAATTTCTGTAATAATTACCCTGGCGCCGGCACCACGCAGAGATGCAGCAGACCCTTTTCCCACATCGCCATAACCAGCCACTAAGGCAACCTTACCGGCCATCATAATGTCGGTTGAACGGCGAATGGCATCAACCAGTGATTCTTTACAACCATATTTATTATCAAATTTTGATTTAGTTACAGAATCATTCACATTGATCGCTGGCATAGTTAGTGTGCCATTTTTAACTCGGTCATATAACCGATGAACACCGGTAGTGGTTTCTTCTGACAATCCTTTAATATCTGCCACTAATTCAGGGAATTGATCCAAAACCATATTGGTTAAGTCACCACCGTCATCGAGGATTAAGTTCAATGATTGGCCATCTTCAAAAGCAAAAAGTGTTTGCTCAATACACCAATCAAATTCGACATCGTTCATACCTTTCCAGGCATAAACGGGAACGCCAGTGACGGCGATTGCTGCAGCTGCGTGATCCTGTGTAGAAAAAATATTGCAAGAAGACCATGTGACTTCAGCACCCAACTCAGTGAGTGTTTCAATTAACACAGCTGTTTGAATTGTCATGTGCAGACAACCTGCAATGCGAGCACCTGCCAATGGTTTGGAGGGACCATATTCTTCTCGGATGGCCATTAAGCCCGGCATCTCTGCTTCAGCTAAAGTCATTTCTTTACGACCCCATTCAGCTAAAGAAATATCTTTAACCTTATAAGGTAATCTATCAGTTTGAGTCATTTCTGCTACAGTCATAATTAATTCCTTTTCATTATGGCTGATTTCAATGCATCAACCATGTCAGTTTTTTCCCACGTGAATAATTCAATTTCCCGCCCGAAATGTCCATTGGCAGCGGTTTGACGATAACGGGGATATTTCAATTTTAAGTGACGAATGATTCCACCCGGTTTCAACGGGAAAATCGATTTCGCAATTTCTGTTAATGTTTCATCGGCCAGCGATCCAGTGCCAAAAGATTTCACATAAAATGAAGTGGGTTCGGCAACGCCAATACTGTAGGAGAATTGCACCTCACATTTTTCAGCTAATCCTGCAGCAACAATATTTTTAGCGATATAACGCGCCATATACGCTGCGGAGCGATCCACTTTGGAGGGATCTTTTCCGGAAAATGCACCACCGCCATGGGGAGCATAACCACCATAAGTATCCACAATAATTTTACGACCTGTTAACCCAGTGTCCGCTTCAGGACCACCAAATACAAAACGCCCCGTTCCATTGACGATAAACGATTCTTCATAGGGAAGACCGCATGCATCCAAAACAGGTTTAATGATTTTTGAAATCATTTCTGTTTCTACAAAATCATGCTCGGCTGATTCTGTACCAAATTGATCCATCATATCGTCATGTTGCGTCGCCACAACTACATTGGTAATTGAAACGGGTTTACCATCTTTATAGGCTACAGATACTTGAGATTTACTATCCGGTCTCAACCATGGAATTGTACCATCTTTACGTAAAATGGCCATCCGTTCTACCAATCGATGGGACAAGTGAATAGGTAATGGCATAAGTTCTTTTGTTTCTGTACATGCAAATCCAAACATAAGACCTTGATCACCGGCACCTTGTTCATCATGAAGACCAGATCCTTCATCCACACCTTGTGAAATTTCTGGACTTTGTTTATCCAACATGGATAATACTTTTACAGTTTCATTATCCATGCCATATGCTTTATCGGTATATCCAATTTCGCCCAAAGTATCTTTTACAACTCGTTCAACATCCACAAAACCTTTGGATGTTACTTCACCAGAAACAACGACAGTTCCCGTTGTAGCCAATGTTTCACAAGCGACACGTGAATCTGGATCTTGGGCCAATAAATTATCTAAAATTGCGTCAGAAATGGCATCACAGACCTTATCGGGATGACCTTCTGAAACAGATTCAGATGTAAATACAAATTTGCTCATTAATGAATTCCTTAATAATTCTTTTACAGGGAGTCTAGAAATTACGTGCTCTTCCCAATAGACTCCAAAGTGTCGAGAAAATAAATTAGTTTATATA
>JABGTK010000118.1 GCA_018647265.1 Candidatus Neomarinimicrobiota bacterium
CACGATTCCTGTGACCAACGCACCGGTCATGTTGACCGACTTCATGTCGGCCTCCATCAGCACCGCCGCCGTCAGATCGGCCCGCACCATCGACGCATGCGACAGGTTGGCCCGAAAGAACAACGCACCCGGCGCCTTCACATCGTTCAGGTTGGCACCAGCAAGGTTGGTGTTCGACATGGCGGCACCGGCCAGGTTGCTGCCCGAAAGGTCGGCGCCGGCCAGCATCGCACCGTTGAGCAGGGTGCCCTCCATGTTGGCCCCCGACAGGTCGATTCCCGGCAGGATCATGCCGGCCAGGTTCTCACCGGACAGGTCCACCTGGGAACAGTTGGCGTTGGGTTCGAGCACACAGGTCGGTCGGGTCGATGCCGTGGGCACCGGCTCGGTCGTCGTGGTCGGAGCAGCCGTGGTCGTGGCAGCAGCCGCAGCCGTGGTCGTGGCAGCAGCCGCAGCCGTGGTCGTGGCAGCAGCCGCAGCCTCCTCGGCAGCGGCGGCCGCAGCCGCGGCCTCCTCGGCCTCCTCCTCGTCTCCACCGCCGCAGGCGCCGGCGACGAGCGCCAGGACGACCACCCCCGCTGCGATCGACCGGCGCCTTCTACAACTCACCTTGTTGCTCATGGTCGCTCCAGTTCCCGTCCCACCTGTTGTCTGGTTGGTGCCTGTCATCGTCATCCCCATCAACCGATGCTGAAGATCAGCCGGAGGGCCGTGAGGTCGTCGGCCGTGTAGGCCTCGCCGTCGGCGGTGGCGGCCTCGGTGCCGTCTGGCATGCGGAACACCAGGTTGCCGTCGGCGTCGACGCCGGCAGCCAACTCTGCTCCGTCAGTAGCCAGGACCGGCTGGACATCGCCTGCCGCCAGGTTGTCCAGGGCCTGACCCATCGACGTCAGACCCATGGTGATCAACACACCGGTGTCAGACGTGATCGACGTGGCCGTGTTGCCGTTGGCGTCCTTGATGGATTGCTGGGTGCCATCGGCCGAAACCGTGACGGTCGCAGACTCGGCCAGGCGTGCAGCCTCGGCCTCGTCGGAGGCGACCTGTGCGGCAGCGGCCACGGCCTGCAGTTCGGCGACCGCTGCTGCGGCCTCCTCTGCGGCAGCCACTGCAGCCGTGTCGGTCTCGTCGGAGGCAGCCGTGAGGGCAGCCATCTGGGCATCGACCGTTGCGACACGAACCGCAGCCACGGCCTCGTCGACTGCTGCAGTCGCCTCTTCGGCGGCCGCTGCAGCCTCGGTGTAGTCACCGCCCTCGTTGGGCACCTCGATGCGCATGCCGCCGGTGTCAGTGAAGGTGGACTCAACCAGCAGGTCGCCGCCCTCGGTGATGACAGCACCGGTGGCCGGGTTAAAGACCACCACTCGGGCCGACTCGGCTGCAGGTGCGGCCTCGGCTGCTGCGGTTGCTGCCTCCTCGCTCGCGGCGGCCGCTGTGGCAGCCGCCTCGTTTGCGGTGTCGGCACGTGTGACGAGGCCCTCGACGTAGGCGTCACGGTCCGAGTAGGTCTCGGCAGCCGCAGACGCTGCCTCCAGGTAGTCGTTGGCGGCTGCCAGAGATGTCGTAGCCGCTGCCAGTGACTCGGCGTCGTCGGGATCAACCGCATCCGCCGCAGCCTGAGCCTCGTCGACCTGCACCTGTGCCGACTCGGCTGCCGCCGCAGCGTTATCGGGCAGGGTGAGCACGGTCTCGACCGATGCAGCCAGCGATGCCGCTGCCTCAGCCTCGATCTGTGCCACGTTTGCGGCGATCGTGGCCTCGGCCAGCGAGGAACGGGTGGCCGCAGCAATCTCAGCCGCCGCCACCGCGTCAAGGTTGGGATCGGCCATGGCAGTAGCAACCGCCGCCTTCTGAGCCTCATCCTGCAACCAGATCCCGACCATGGCCTCGGCCTGATCGGCGGTGTTTGAGGTCTCTTGAACCATCACCAGGGCAGCCTGTGCAACTTCCATGGCGTCGGGTGCGGCATCCTCGCCCGTAGCGGCCTCTACCAAAGCCGAAGCCTCCTCGAAGACTGCATCAGCCTCAGCCCTGGCCGCCTCTGC
>JABGTK010000119.1 GCA_018647265.1 Candidatus Neomarinimicrobiota bacterium
ATGTGGACTATTCACGATTTGAAACATAAAGAACAAATGACTTTTACCTGCAAAATTCACCAATTATTATTCTTTATAATTTGACCTTTGTCTTATTAATTTAGGAAAGCATGAAAAACCTGAATTTTCAAAAACATTTCCTTGTAACCATACCGCGTTACAGTTTGATATTATTTACCATCTTAATGGCTTTCTCCATGATGACCTACGTTGGCGGCACAATGAATGATCCGGAAGCAGTGGGTTATTCTTTTTCCAGGAATTTTTTTAGTGACTTAGGGAAAATCACTCCGGGGAATTTATTTTCCATGGCGCTGTTCACAGTTGCATTATCTATTTGTGGAATTTCATTCGTGGCGTTCTTCTACTATACAATGAGATTATTCAAAGACAAGGGTGCTCTTAACACCTTAGCAAAGATAGGAGCGGGAGCCGGTATTCTAGGCGGTTTATGCTTCGTTGGTGTCGGATTTACACCGCATAATATTTTACTCGATCCACACATATTTTTTGTAAAGCTTGCTTTTAGATCCTACCTCTTAACGTCAATTATTTTTTCAATCGTAATGTATAAAGACAGTCGCTTTGAGAATCGTTATGCGATTGGATATTTAACTTTTGCTTTTTCCAATTTCATTTATGTCCTTATCTTAGATTTTGCCCCAAGCCCAAAGATTTCAGACTTTTCTCTTATTTTTAATGTTATTTCACAAAAAATCATTGCTCTCATTTTTATTTTATCCGTCTTTTATCAGTCTACAGGGAATTCGAAATTCCTTTCCCAAAATCCAGATAATTAATTCATTTTTATTAAATACAACAATTGGAGAGTAAAGTATGTTAAATAAATCCAGATTAACCCTACTTGCATTAATAATATTTGGTTGTGAAAAGCCTTTAGAGGGATGGAACAGATATGTCCATGCCGACGATGCACTTAAAGCTCAAAATGCCATTACAAGCGACTTGTTACGAGAACATATATCCACCTTGGCATCAGATAAGTTTGAAGGACGATTCCCAGGAACGATTGGGGAGGAACTCACTATAAAATATCTCTCAAATACTTATAAAGAATTGGGACTTAAGCCGGGTAACCCAAACGGCACGTATATTCAAAAAGCGACTATGACGGGCATTGTGTCCGAAATTAAAGCGCAGTTCATAACTGAGGACGAGCGTTGGGTGATGAAATTGGGTGATGAAATTGTTGGCAATTCTTTCCAAACAAAAAAATCAATAAATATTAAAAATGCGGATGTTGTTTTTTGTGGATATGGTGTGAATGCACCAGAATATGGTTGGAATGACTTTGAAGGCGTCGACGTAAAAGGAAAAGTGATTATTGTCCTTGTGAACGACCCTCCTGTTATGAAGGACGGGAAATTAGACGATGCGATTTTTGGCGGGAAAGCAATGACTTATTACGGTCGTTGGTCTTATAAATTTGAAGAAGGGTTACGCCAAGGTGCAGCAGGGGTTCTTGTGGTTCATGAAACTGAATCAGCCGGCTATCCCTTTGGCGTGTTGCAGGGTGGTTACGATGGCGAGCAACTTACCATTGATGATCCCACAAAAACGCCATTGTCCTTTCAAGGTTGGATTCCTTTAGCAACGGCAGAACGATTATTCAAAATGAATGGATTGGATTATCATGAAAAAAAATCTGCCGCATTGAGTGACGACTTTAAAGCAGTCAAATTAGAAGCAAAATTCACCAGTAGAATGAGTAATTATGTACGCCGTTTTGATTCTAATAATATTGTGGCAAAATATGAGGGAAACGATCCTGTTCTAAAAGATGAATATATAATATACACATCACACTGGGATCACCTTGGAAAAAATATAAAACTTGAGGGTGACCAAATTTATAATGGTGCCAATGATAATGCATCCGGAACTGGGACGATCATGGCAGTGGCTGAATCTTTCGCAAATCTAACCCAAGGATCGAAGCGGAGTATTTTATTCTTGGCGGTTACAGCCGAAGAGCAAGGACTCCTTGGGGCAAAATATTATAGCATTAACCCGCTATATCCGCTGGAGAAAACGGTGGCCGTCATTAATATTGATGCAATGGGGAATACATATGGGCGGACAAAAGATTTGATTGTTGTGGGTAAGGGGAATTCTGAATTAGATCAAGTTCTGGAATTTGCAGCATCTCAGGATGATAAATATCTCATTCCCGATGCAGAACCAGAAAAGGGATTTTACTATCGCTCGGACCATTTTGCTTTTGCCAAGCAGGGCGTTCCAGCTCTTTATGTTGATGCAGGTTTAGATGTTGTTGGTAAAGGAAAAGATTATGGCCATCAAATGAAAAATGATTATACCAACAATCATTACCATGGTGTGTCGGATGAGGTTAAAGATGATTGGGATTTCTCTGGGATGGTAGAAGACGCCCGAATTTTATTTAGAGTCGGTTATGCTTTAAGCCAAAATGATGCATGGCCAAAGTGGAGTGACGGAACAGAATTCAAGGCAAAAAGGGAAGCAATGTTGGCCAAATAACAAAAATGATTAATAGTTAATAAAAATGCCCTTTCGCGGGCGTTTTGTTTTATTTTAGGCCAATTTCTTCTAATCGTTCTTTTAAAAAGGATCCAGCTGTTTGCTCATCGCTCAATATAACTTCATCTCTGGGATGTAGAAAAAGAGGCATGGAATATCGGCTTACATTAGCCGTAGCTGAAGGATTAATCACTTGGTGGGTTGTGGAGGGGTAATAACCATTTGAAGCCATTTTTAGCATATCTCCCGAATTGACTACGATGGTTCCTTTGTCGCATGACACATCATGCCATTTTCCATCCATATCCTTCACTTGTAATCCAGGCTGGCTTCCTGCAACCAATACAGTCAGTAAATTTATATCTTCATGAGCGGCAGCACGAATGGCATTCTTTTCTTCTTCACCGGAGATTGGAGGATAATGAATTACCCGAAATAAATTAATAAGACTGCCTTTAATCATTTCTTGGAGTGGGATTGAAAATAAGTTTCTCACTTTACTTGGTGTAGAATTCTGAATCCAACCCAATAAAGTAGATGCAACATTTGTCAGAGCTTCGTATAGTTCTAAAGAAGAAGGCCCAATTATTTCAGGTATTCTTCCCCAAGGATATACATGGTAAAATTCCTTTAAATCTTTGGTGTCATACCCTTTAGCATTCTCTGTGAGATAAGGGAAATAGCCATCCTGTTTTTCTTCATGGTATAAGTAATTATTTTTATCATCATTTGAAAAAAATGTTTCCCAATCAGTATAAACTGTTTCAATAAGAAAAGGGGGAATAGGATGATCTTTGATAACTGCAAATCCGGAGTTTTTTAGGGAATATTCAAAAAGTTCTGGTGCATTCGGATCGGTGTAAGAAATGGTTAATACTTCAAGAGACATTGGCTGCCCACTCTTCCGTTGTATAGGTTTTCATGCTAAATGCATGAATCTCATTTTTAATTAAACTTCCCAAAGCACTGTAAACTAGCTGATGCCGTTCTAATAAAGATTTGGTTTTAAAATCATCCGATACAATTATTGCGGATAAATGAAGTCCGCCATCAAAATTCTTATGATGTATATGCTTCCCTGTCGTATCGCGCAGATCCAAATGGACGAGAAGTATATGTTCGGATAATTTATCTTTAATTATTTCTTCTGCATTCATAATGATTTTATTTCTATAATTCGGTCTAAATTACTATTGATGAATCTTAAAGACCAACTGCAACTCACTGAAGAAGACAAAGCGAAATATGAAAGACGAATCGCCGAAATTGACTTAAAAGATATACCCATGGTATTACAAAAAATCCCCCAAAAGATAAAACGTCTCGTGTCTCACCCGACCTTGCTTGATTACCAAATTATTCTCGTAACAGACATATCTAAATTATATGGTATCTTGCAAGATTTGCCCGAATTGAATGAAGAACTTCAAAAAAGAATCGTTTTTGCGTTAGAATATTTTCTGGAAGAATATGATGAAATTCCAGACAGTTCTCCCAAAATTGGTCTTCTGGATGACTACGTTTTAGTACGATGGGTTGTGGATAATATAATGATGGACTATTCGGAAGTATTTGAAGCTTAAACGAATTACCCGTTTAAATCTTCTTCAGAATATTGCCATTGGCAAGAGTGGCACCACCACGGCTTGCCGTAGTAATCTCGATCGTCTACTTGAAGCTGCATTAGTTTATCGCATTTAGGGCAATCCCTTTTTGAACCATCTACGGGCCATTTATATTCGGGGCGAAACTTTACTGAATTATCTAAATTTTGATTGTTACTCATAATAGAATCTAGGGATGATTGTTACCATGACAATAATTCTTTAAACCATTAATTTGCTAAAACCCATAATTGCCACAGGACCAATAAACTTACACCAATACCAATATAATTAGTAAAATAGTGTTCTTTCTTAGCTTGGGAAATTCGATTTGCCAGCAAATGGGTATTAAGGATAACTGTCACGGTATCACCACTTAATACAAATATCTGCTTAACACCATTGGTTTTGGTGTATTGCAGGAATGGATCAGAAATGGAAGGTGGGTGGTGTGTGATATGATGAATCCCTTGGTAAACAGGAATAGGATTCTCCAATGGTGTGTGCCCCACCAAAGAACCATTAACATAAATCGGTACGGTTGTTGTATCGGCAAGAACTTTAATAAAACCTGGTTCCGAATCAAAAACAGTACCTTGAGCCATAGTCATTCTCGCAAGCAAACAAAGTGAGATAAAAGAATTAAATCGCATAGAATAAATTATTTTCAAATGATCGTTTAAATGAAGGAACTTCTTTCAACAAAAAATGGCTAAAAATTCTATTTATACCCGGTTCCGAATTTTAATTACTCTAGCAGTTTTTATTATTATATCCTGTGCTAATTTCAAAGCATACTTCAATACGTACTATAATGCGGAGGCGTATTTTGAGAAAGCAGAAAAAATAAGACTTCAAACTCGTGGTGATAAACTGCCACAAACAGCGGTAAAGAATTATGATTTGGTTATTAAAAAGTCCCGTGCGGTTCTTGATGAATATCCAGATTTTAAATTAAAAAAGTCAGCACTGTCTCTCATATCACAATCACACTTTCACCGCGGTGAACTTCGTGCGGCTAATGGCACTTTAGGTGAAATGAAAAATGAATTCGGCAATGATGTTTTTGTTGAAGTGGAATTTTGGACGTCTCTTATCAAATGGAAGCAAGGTAAGCCACAGCCGGCAATTAATGGACTGAACGAACTTTTAAACCATAGCCTTCAAGAAGATATGGAAGCAAAAGTTTATCTGGCTATTGCAGAAATTTTACTTGAACAGGATATGCAGACCGAGGCTATGGACAATCTTGAAAAAGCGGCTGAAAATATTCGTGATCCAAACGAAAAAGGGCAAATATATTATCGAATCGCTGAGCTCTCTTTTAACGATAAGGATTACGACCGGGCGCTTTCAGGTTATAATCAAGTAATAAAAAATTCTCAATCTAAAAAACAAATTCAGGAAGGGCATCTCAAAACAGTTCAGATATATCGGTTAAATGGCGATTTGGACCTCGCAACCAATTCAATCAAGAATATGCTTTTAGATGAATCCTATAAATCTATTTTTCCCAGTCTTGAGTTAGAACTTGTTAAGTTGTTCGAACAGCAAAATTTGACAACTCAAGCGCGGAATCGACTGGAAACCATCATCCAGGAATATCCCAAAACTATTGTATCAGCAGAAGCGTTTTACATTCTTGGGAATTATTCAATATTTAGCGATTGGAACCTCGAGGAAGCATTGAAACAATTTGGATCAGTAGGAAAAGAAAATAATAAATCACCTTATGTGGAACCGGCAAAATTAAAAATAAAAGAAATTGGTGCTTATCAAAAATCAAAATTGGATTTTGAACCATGGTTTGTGAAAATAACAGAATTGGATACAATCCCGAATTTCAAATTACCTGTAAATGAACAAGATGAAATTGCAAAAATATTATATAACATTACTGAACTGGAAGCTTTTCATTTTTCACGCAGTGATACTGCGCTCATTTATTTAGATTTATTGATTCAATATGCGGAACAATCTCAACTTTTGCCCAAAGCATTATATGCAAAATCAATGATCCTTGAAGAAAAAGCTGATTCTTCTATTTCAATTGCTTTAAGGAATCGTATAATTTCTGAATTTCCTAAAACTGATTATGCTCTTGCTATTATTATGAAAGACGATTTTTATAAACCAATGGTTTCAACTTCTGATCAAAAATTACTGAATGCAGAAGATAAGTGGCTGAATGACCCCGCTCTAGCTATTGATGGATATAGAGAAATATTAGTTGGCGATACAGTATCTGAATCGAGTGCAAAAGCTGCATATTTCTTGGCATTCCAGTATGATTACACATTCATCCAAGCGGACAGTGCTATAAAATATTATGATTGGATATTGAAGTATCACGGCAATTCTGAACAAGCTAAACCATCTCAATCTAGAATAACAATTTTAAACGCCATCCTTTCAGACACCTCAACGACAAATGAAAATTGAACGCGCTCTAATAATTTCAAACAAGGAAGTGGCATACAATATTTGGGAAATGCACTTTGAAGCACCTCAAATAGCCGATGCTTATTCCGGCTCTGGCCAGTTTATTAATATCCTAGCCATGGACAATTGGAACCACCCTTTACGTCGACCCATGAGTATTGCTTCTGCTACGGATGGTGCAGTTTCAATCATTTATAAAATTTTTGGTGATGTGACTAAAATTCTTTCGGAAAAGAAGACCGGCGATACGGTGGAATTAATGGGACCGTTGGGAAATACATTCACGAATTGGAAGAATGGATCATGCCCTATTTTAGTCGGGGGCGGCGTAGGTTTAGCACCAATCCTAAATTTGAAACATGAGTGCGATTCCAATAAAGTTGATCATACCATTATTATTGGTGCCCGAACTGGGAATGAGCATTTTATGACACATGAACCTGATAATGACATTTATCTCACCTCTGATGATGGAAAGAATGGTGAAAAAGGCAATGTAATGGGTCCTTTGGAGCGAATTATCCATGAAAAAAATAATCCATATATTTATGCTTGTGGCCCTGAACCAATGCTGGAAGCGGTTGGTAAATTTGCCATGAGTAACAACGTACCGGCACAATTATCGGTTGAGAGTTATATGGGGTGTGGAATCGGCCTTTGTCAAGGCTGTGTTGTGTCGCGCCAAAATGGTGAGGTCAAGGACCACAGCTACCACCAGAAATATTCATTGGTCTGTCTCGATGGCCCCGTCTATGAAGCAAAGGATATCCACATTGGCTGAATTAAAAATTAAGATTGGAAATGAAACATTTGAAAATCCTATTTGGGTTGCTTCAGGAACATTTGGTTATGGAACAGAAGCGCCGGAGCTTGTAGATGTGAATCGACTAGGCGCTATTGTAACGAAATCAATTACGCGCCAGCCGAGGGAAGGGAATCCACCACCTCGTATCGTTGAAACGCCATCTGGAATGATTAACTCGATTGGGCTTGCAAACATTGGCGTAGAAAAATATATCCAAGATATGCTACCTATTTACGAGCGTCTCTCAACAAAAATTATTATGAATATTGCCGGAACAGATATTCAAGAATATGTAGAAATCATGGAAATGGTTGAATCGGTTTCTTCGGCGATTGTGGGATATGAGATCAATATTTCTTGTCCAAATGTGAAAAAGGGCGGAATGGAGTTCGGCGTAGATTGTGATATGACAGCTAAATTAACAGAAGAATTACGCAAACTTACCGATCGCCTTATCATTATGAAATTAAGCCCCAATGTATCGGATGTTGTATCAATTGGCATGAGCGCCCAAAATGCCGGCGCAGATGCAGTTTCTGCCATTAACACAGTTGTGGGTATGAGCATTAACTCGAATACGGGAATGAGCAATATCTATACAACTTATGGCGGTCTATCGGGACCTGCCATTAAACCTGTTGGATTGGCAATGGTGCATAAGTTATATCAAAAGTTATCAATCCCGATCGTCGGTATGGGTGGCATAGTAAATGGAAAAGATGCTGTGGAATATATGATGGCCGGTTCTACCGCTGTGCAAGTGGGTACTGCTAACTTTAGAAATCCAGGAATTGGTGAAAACATTCTTGATTCCTTTGATTCATTTTTAGATAAAACAAATCGAGATTCTGCCTTCGAATTAATTGGTTCTGTCAAAACCCATTCATAATTCATGAAAAAATTATGTTTAATAATATTTGTTTTATCATTGGTGAATGGGTGCTCAAACTCACCAAGGTATCGCACTGGACCGGTTAAATTAAGTTCGTCTAAAACAAAGAAGAATCCGCCCGCACTCAAGACGAAATCAACAGTAAAACATAGAAAAGTAATGACGGGTGTTAGCTCTTTTTATGCAGAAGATTTTCACGGTAAACTCACGGCCAATGGTGAGGTTTATGATATGTATGGTGTAACCGCCGCTCATAAAACTCTTCCTTTGAATACCATTGCCCGCGTGACGAACTTAGAGAACAATAAATCGCTTATTTTACGTATCAATGATCGCGGGCCCTATGTAAAAGGACGTATATTGGATTGTTCTTATGGTGCCGCAAAAAAACTGGACTTTGTAAATAACGGTACAGCAAAAGTAAAGATTGAAGTGATTGAGTGGGGCGATAATAAATACATGAAACACAGAAATTAATTTGGCAAAATACTACATTACCGTTAATCCCCATGGCGGGACAAAAAAAGGACCACGTATCCTTGAGATGGTGATGCCGATTTTTGAATCTGCCAATGCTGAGGTTACGGTAATTGAAACAGAATATGCTGGACATACTCGAGATTTAGCACGTGAATTGGATATAACTGGTTATGACGGATTTTGTTGCATTGGAGGTGACGGAACCATGCATGAAGCGATCAATGGTGTAATGACCCGCAAGGATGGATTGCGAATTCCTATCGGCCTTATTACTGGCGGTACAGGAAATGCCTTTATGCACGATATGGATTGTCTTGATCCAATTAACGCTGCGAAACGGATTATAACGGGCAGACGTCGCTCGATTGATATTTTTAAATGTGATGCTGATGGTATTATTTATTACGGCTTCAACATTGTCGGTTGGGGCATCCCAACTGACGCCAATAATTTGGCGGAAAAAATGAGATGGATGGGGACACAACGCTATAACGTGGCTTCTATTATTGAGGTAATTCGCCATCGCAAACGATTTGCCCGAGTTGAAATAGATGGTAATGTAATTGGTGCTGATTTTAGCTTTATTATCGGGTGCAATACAATCCATACGGGTAAGGGGATGCAAATGGCACCGCTGGCGCGATTGGATGATGGTTTGATTGACCTTATTATTGCCCGAAAAGTTGGACGAATAAAACTGCTAAGATTATTTCCGAAAGTATTTAGCGGAAAACACATTGGCGACCCTGCCGTGGATTATCGACAAGTCAGTGAATTCACTATTAAACCTGAAGATCGAAATACGTTAAATATCGACGGTGAAATGCTGGGCAGTACACCCATTCACGTAAAAGTTTTACAAAAAGAATTGGAAGTTTTAGTATAAATATGAAAAGTTCATTTTGGAATCGATTGCCCATTACAATTTTGGGCATTCCTGCAATTATCTATTTATTGAATGAAGGTGGAATGGTATTTGCCGGGTTTGTTACTATAGTTATTTTTCTCAGTTTAATTGAATTCTATTCTCTTAAAAAGAAAAGTGATATTTATCCAAATAAATTTGTGGGCATATTCATGGCCTTTTCTGTTTGTTTCATCTACATTGAGTATCCACATGCACACCCGACAAATATTCTCACAAGCATTATACTGCTAATTGTGATTGGTCTTTTTATGGAAATGTTTAGTGGCCGAAAAAAGCCAATTGAAAATATTTCTGTTACACTCGGAGGTGTTGTATATATCGCGGGACTTCTTGGCGCAATGATCGCATTGAGAAATTGGGATACAATGAATGGATCTCGATTTACCATGGTAATGATATTTTCTGTCTGGATTTGTGATTCCTGTGCTTATACATTTGGAATTCTATGGGGGAAGAAAAAACTAATAGAACGAATCAGTCCAAATAAAACTATTGTGGGATTTGTTGGTGGTATCGTTGGGTCTTTTGCCTCGTTCTACTTCATGAATACCTATGGCTTTATTCAGTATGAGCTATCTTTGATTCATATTCTAGTTCTCACCTTTATTGTAGGAGTATGTGGACAGTTGGGTGATTTTGTTGAGTCCATGTTTAAGCGCGATGCTGGCGTAAAAGATTCAGGGAAATTGCTTTTGGGACACGGAGGAGTTCTTGACCGATTTGATTCTTTAATTTTTACCAGCCCCCTTATTTTCATTTTCGTATCTTTCTTATAGAAAATCACTAACAACCCTTTTAAAAACTGCTTGTGAAAATGTAAATTCGCCGGCTGATTTACTGAATTTATTACCAACATATGTCGAGAGAATATTTATGGCTAATGTAACAATCACAGGATATGGTGACGATTTAACCATTAATGGCGTTCGCTTGGGCGATTTGACGCCGTCCCAACATGAAAAAATTGAAAGAGAAAATGGCGGTAATAATTATAGCCCCCTAGAAGATGTCGTTGTTTCTCATGTAAAAGATTCTTCAACCTTAATTGTGCGAAAACCTGACCCTAAAGATATTTCATCATACATTGAAGAAGAATTGATTGATGGTCTTTGTTGCTATTCTGCTGTTAACCAAGGTCAGTTAAACCAGACCATAGTGGATGCGGTTGTTAAACATTTGACGGAAGAAAAGTTGCCCACAGTCCCACGCTCTATCAGACATAAATATATGGCAGGATTTTTGATGGCAGCTACCGGTGTAACTGGCATGGATCGCGTGGTCCCCAAAGTTGCCGGAGTTGAAGCACCCGAATTGATGTTTAAACTTTCCAGAAGATGGGGTTATCGGATAAAAGGAATTCCTAAAAATGAAGCCATTGTTGTAGCGGCTAAAGGGAATTTCCATGGAAGATCAATGACGGCAATCTCCTTATCTGACGATCCAGATGCTTATGAAGATTTCGGTCCAAAATTGTCCGGTATTGAATTGGTAGAATACAACAATATTGACGCTCTTAAATCTTTGTTTGAAGAAAAGGGAGATCGAATTGCCTCTTACATGGTTGAGCCGATTCAAGGAGAAGCAGGTGTTATTGTCCCCGATAAAGATTACTGGCCCCAAGTTGCAGCATTATGTAAAGAGTATAATATTTTATTAGCAATGGATGAAGTCCAAACAGGATTCGCAAGAACAGGCGCAAATTTCGCCCATCAATTATTTGGTGTTAAACCAGATCTCATGGGTTGTGGTAAAGCAGCAGGTGGTGGCATTCTACCCGTTTCATTTGTGGCGGGGAGCGATGAAGTGATAGGTGTATTAACACCGGGTTCCGAAGGCTCAACCTTTGGAGGATATCCTCTGGGTGCAGTTGTTGCTACTTTTGCCATAAAAGTGATGGAAGATGAAAATCTTGCGCAAAAGGCAGAAGAAAGAGGCGAACAATTGATATCGCGGTTTAAAGCAATGCAAGACAAGTTCCCAGATAAGGTGAAAGAAGTCCGTGGCGAAGGGTTATTGACTGCTTTTGAAATGCATGATGAACCGAACCTTGATGGACATACCGTATCAGTTGAGCTTCTCAAACAAGGTGTTTATGCAAAAGAAACGCACCATTCCACCGTCCGGGTCGCGCCGGCATTAACCATTTCTGCAGATCAAATCGACCGCATTGCTGATGCGATTGATAATGTAGTAGCATCACTTTAAAGGAAATTATAAATGTATTCAATTTTAAAAGAACTCGGTATTCAAAAAGTAAATTACGGCGCTTGTTCGGGTGCGGGTAAATGGTCAACCTCTCAAGAGGGGGGACTCTTAGATTCGATTAACCCTGCAACTGGGGAGGTAATTGGGAGCGTTTATCAATCCACAGAGTCAGACTACGAACTGATTATTCAAGAAGCTGAAGCTGCCTTCATAGATTTTCGAAAAGTACCGGCACCGATTCGCGGTCAATTAGTACGTGAAATGGGTGATGCTCTTCGTGAGAAGAAAGACGCATTGGGCAGCCTAGTATCCATGGAAATGGGAAAGATAAAACAGGAAGGAGATGGTGAAGTCCAAGAAATGATTGATATTGCTGATTTCGCTGTTGGACAATCCCGTATGCTCTATGGTAAAACGATGCATTCTGAGCGTCCCGATCATCGTATGTACGAACAATGGCATCCTTTGGGAGCCATTGGAGTGATCTCCGCCTTTAACTTTCCTGTGGCAGTGTGGGCATGGAATGCCTTTATCGCAGCCATTTGTGGCGATACAACTATTTGGAAGCCATCATCCAGCACACCGCTCTGTGCTATTGCAATTCAAAATATTTGTAATGAAGTAATGGAAAGAAATGGTTATACGGGGATTTTTTCTTCTGTAATTGGTCGCGGTTCTATCGTGGGAGAAAAAATGTTAAATGACAATCGACTTCCAATGATCTCATTCACTGGTTCAACAGAAATGGGTCGTCATGTAAGTACCACTGTATCGAAAAGATTTGGAAAAACAATCCTTGAATTGGGTGGAAACAATGCCATCATTATTGATGAAACTGCCAACCTGGATTTGGCCATTCCAGCCGTAGCGTTTGGCGCTGTCGGTACTGCCGGCCAGCGCTGTACTTCCACGAGAAGAATATTTATTCACGAAAGTATTCAGGATACATTTATCGAAAGACTGTTGGGCGCCTATAAACAAGTGAACATTGGCAATCCTATGGAAGCTGATACTTTAATGGGACCTTTGGTTAATGAAAATGCTGTGAGTGATTATTTGAATGCTATTGTAGCTGTAAAGGATGCCGGTGGTGAAGTTTTATGTGGAGGTGAGAAGGTTGATAGAGAAGGAAATTTTGTAACACCAGCAATTGTTAAGGCGAAAAATGAATGGGATATTGTTCAGTCCGAAACTTTCGCGCCAATTTTGTATGTGATTCCTTTTAGCACGCTCGATGAAGCTGTCAATCTTCACAACGATGTACCTCAAGGATTGTCTTCAGCAATGTTTACAAGTAATGTTAGCAATGCAGAATATTTTTTGTCCCACCGGGGCAGCGATTGCGGTATTGCCAATATTAACATTGGCACTTCCGGGGCAGAAATTGGTGGCGCATTTGGCGGAGAAAAGGAGACAGGCGGAGGGAGAGAGTCTGGATCTGATGCCTGGAAACAATACATGAGAAGACAAACGAACACCCTCAATTGGAGTGCAGAACTCCCTTTGGCGCAAGGCATTAAGTTTGATTTAAGTGAATAGAATAAGTATAATAATAATAATTGATAGAGCGTAATATATGACAACAGTTGCAGCAGGGAATGTGCGGAACACCATTGGGAAATATATGCTAGCGGATGGCATGGATCTTGTTATTGACCTAGAAAAAAGCCACGGTTCATGGCTGGTCGATGGCCGTGACAATAAAGAATTCCTAGATCTTTTTTCAATGTTTGCCTCTATGTCCGTAGGGTACAACCATCCTTATGTTTTGGAGAATAAGAATAGGCTCACAGTTGCTGCGCTGAATAAACCAACTAATTCAGATGTGTACTCCACTCAAATGGCACAATTTGTGGAAACAATAGGTCGATTGGCACAGCCGGAATATTTACCTTATGCCTTTTATGTTGAGGGTGGCGCCCTTGCGGTAGAAAACGCATTGAAAGCTGCCTTCGATTGGAAAGTGCGTAAAAACAGGGCTGCTGGGAAGCAGAATGGTGGTTCGAAAATTATCCATTTTAAAGAATGCTTTCACGGCCGATCCGGATATACATTGTCTCTTACGGATTCTCCCGATAAAAGAAAAACAGAGTTTTTCCCTAAATTTGATTGGCCACGGATTGATAATCCTAAACTCAGTTTTCCTGAAACCGATGACGTGATTGAAAATGTAAAAAGGGAAGAGTTGAAAGCGATTGCCCAAATCACCGCCGCATTAGATGCGAATCCTGGCGAAATTGCGGGACTCATTATTGAGCCAATACAAGGTGAGGGTGGAGACAATCATTTCCGTGAAGCGTTTTTCCGTAATTTAAGAAAACTAGCTGATGATAATGATTTTCTCTTAATCTATGACGAAGTTCAAACCGGCGCAGGAATTTCTGGAAAAATGTGGGCACATCAACATTATAGCGAAGACTGTAGACCTGATATTATCTGTTTTGGAAAAAAGACTCAGGTTTGCGGTATTTTTGCAGGCAAGCGCTTGGATGAAGTAGAAGGCCACGTTTTTAAGGAATCCAGCCGAATCAACTCAACTTGGGGTGGAAATTTAGTAGATATGGTACGATTTACTATCTATCTTGAGATAATTGAGAATGAAAAGCTCGTAGAACAAGCGGCTGAGAATGGTGCATATTTAAAACAATCCTTAGAATCGCTTCAGAAGAAACATCCGGAAGTTCTTTTCAATATCCGAAACAGAGGGTTGTTTGGTGCATTTGACTTGAAGAGCACTGAACAACGAGATAAAGCATTAACTCTAATTGCAGAGGAAGGCGCCTTAATGCTCGGTTGTGGATATACATCCATACGATTTAGACCGCATTTAAATATATCTCAGAATGAAATTGATCAAGGCATTCATATGATTGATCGGGCATTGTCAAAACTTTAGAAGCGTTTCTTAGAAGTATCCGATTAGGTCTATTGGGTAATTCCCTTATATTCTCTTATATTCGATGGTTTCTTAAAACCTAAATAGCATTAACTCTTGCCTAAATTTGCACATAAATTATCTGACCCAAGGGATCCAGGATATCCTTTTTCCAATACGTTCGTTTGTTCAAATTGCAATGAACGGATATATATCAATGACTTAACCTGCCAAACCTGCGATTGTGAATTTATTGTTTATGACAAATCTTCTATAAAAGATTCTCACGTAGACGAATCAAAGGACAACCAAAAAGCGGTTAAACCTATACCTGCAAGAATAAAAAAGAAATCGACAGCTCCCCGGTTCAAACTTATTATTATATTATTGACGATAATAGTTCTTCCGTAAAATTATGTCAGGCGAATTGTGGTAATGCTTCTAATTTTAAGACTATCATAAAGGGTGTTCTATCTACATCGCAATTCAGATATTACGATTCTAGCATCAATGAATTAGCCAACTCGCCTGAGAAGCCGTGGGTTAGCACCAACTCAAGTCATTACGGAAAACTTAATGGTATTGTTTATGTAGAGCTGAAACTGGATCTTGTCTTTTTAGATGGTGACGCACCCTATTCCTCTTTTGTTCATCCTGAAAACAAGGTTACGCTTCAGTGAAACGAAAGTCAAGTTGCGGATGGATAGGTACTGGATTTGCTATTTTGATGTTTCTCATACTATCTGTACTCATAACATCTATGGGTGGAAAAATAATTCTTAATTCTAACCGCAGTGGTGATGCTGCCCGTCAGAAACAGGCTTATTGGAATTCCAGAGTGGGTTATGCTATCTCAAATCAAGCATCCATAAAGGGGCACGGTAGTGTCTCTTTCAGTGGAGGGAAAGTTATTTTTGACGATATTTGTGTGGTTGGTCAATCGTCGGATGTTGTTTCTGGTGGCGCCCTGATTACATTGCAATCCAACGATTTTAATAATAATGCCACTCTATCGAGTATCCATATCAAGGACAGTGGCGGGTGTACGGGCAGCAATCAATCTCCTCAATTAAACTGGAGCGGCGTACCGGTAGATGCACAAAAACTGGTGATTATTGTTTCTGATGCGGATGCAAGTAATTACACCCATTGGGCTGTGTATAATATTGCCCCAACCACCACGACCATAAACAGAAATACGACCGTTTTATCTGGTGCTACTTTTCTTAAAAGCTATGAAGGTCCTTGCCCGACAGCGAGCGATGGTATCAACCATCGATATATATTTAAAATTTATGCCATAAATGGTACTATTTCTCTCAATACAGGTGATGGATTGGCTGAATTAAAAGCAGCCATGCAGGGTAAAGTGCTCGCCTGTGGTCAATTATTAGGTAGGTTTCAAAGGTCCTAATGATAACAATGAATCCTATCTTTTTGAATTTAATATTGCCATTTTTTTTCGGGACTGTAATTGGAAGCTTTCTCAACGTTTGTATATACAGAATCCCCAAGGAGTTGAGTGTGATTTATCCCGGCTCGAAATGTCCGCAATGCGATACAAAGATAGGATGGGCAGATAACATACCGATCATTGGTTTTCTATTGCTAAAAGGAAAGTGCAGAGCATGTAACAATATTATCTCTTTGCGTTATCTTAGCGTAGAAGTGTTAACTGGGATTGTGTCTGTTGTAACGATGCTTACATTTGGATTCTCTATTGAAATGACAGTTTATTTGATTTTATTTTATATTTTATTGGTTATCTCCGTCATTGATATTGAACATTTCTATATCCCCAACTGTCTAATATATGGGATATTAATCCTTTGGTTAATGTATTGGTTTAATAATTTTTCATTATCATTCTCAATAGAATCATTTGTGGCCTCAGGAATTTTTGGTGGATTTCTATGGGCAACTCGGGTTGCAGGACAATTGGTTTTTAAAAAGGAAGCTCTTGGGATAGGTGATGTGTGGTTGGGGTTTACTTTAGGACTTTTTCTCCATTGGGGCGATGCAATAATTGCATTATATATTGCATTTATAACAGCCGCTATTTATGGTATTGGCGGTATGTTATCTAATCGATTATTCTTCGGACAAAAGATACCATTCGGTCCTTTCTTAGCGGTGGGGGTATTCATAGAAATTATCTTAGAAACTGAAATCTATCATTTTATTGAATTATATATATTTTAATAGAATAATCTTGATTTTCTATTCTCCTGAATACTATTTGTTATCGTAGTTTATTTCGTCTCATTCCTTGGATAAATATTACTAAAATGACTAAATTACCTGATAATTCCCCTGCTGATCACGGCATTCTTTATATTGTATCCACGCCTATAGGAAACCTTGAGGATATTACCTTTCGAGCCTTGAGAATTCTTAAAGAATCCTCACTGATAGCAGCAGAAGATACTCGACACACCAAAAGATTATTAAACCATTACGATATTTCTACACCGACCATAAGCTATTTTGAACACAATCGCTTCTCTCGCATTCCTCAGATTATGAATCATTTAAAAACAGGTAAGGATATTGCCGTCGTTACGGATGCAGGTACTCCAGGAATTAGCGATCCTGCTTATAGATTAATTCGCGCTGCTATCGAAGAAGAAAATAGAGTTGAGGCTATCCCTGGAGCTTCAGCATCAATCACTGCACTTGTTGCGTCTGGATTACCAACAGATCGTTTTATTTTTGAAGGCTTTTTACCGCATAAAAAGGGCAGAAAATCAAAACTTGAACGGCTGATTGCTATTGATGCAACCATCATTTTTTATGAAAGTCCAAAACGAATCCAACGAACTTTGAAAGACATTTTAGAATATATTGGCGATCGACCGGCAGTTATTGGTCGTGAACTTACAAAAATGCACGAAGAATTAGTTCGAGGAAAAGTTTCAGAATTATTAACGTATTTTAATGAGCACAAACCCCGAGGTGAATTTGTACTTATGATTGGCAAGGACGATCCAAATGTCTACTTCTAGAAGAGGTGACTTTATTACATTTGAAGGAATTGACGGTTGCGGAAAAAGCACTCAAGTCAAATTGCTTGTGGAAAAGATGAATCAATCTGGAAACAAAACAATTTTAGTTCGCGAACCAGGAGGCACAACAATCTCCGAAGAGATACGGGATATTTTACTCCATCGCCATTTAGAAGATATCTGCGATAGAACTGAAGCATTACTTATGACGGGCAGTCGCGCCCAATTAACTTATGAGATAATTCACCCTAATTTAAGAGCCGGGATCAACGTAATCGCTGACAGATATACAGATTCAACTTTAGCTTACCAGGGTGGTGGAAGAAAACTGGATATAGATTGGCTTATTAAATTAAACCAGTTCGCTACTTATGATTTGGAACCTCAAGTCACTTTTTTCGTAGATGTTTTACCGGAGGAAGCATCCCGTAGAAAAAGTAAAGAAAAAGATCGAATTGAACGTGCCGGCATTGAATTGCAAACTAATGTGCGTAATGCTTATCTAGACCTCGCCAATCGATTCCAAGAAAGATTTGTTGTAATTGACGGGCATGATTCAGTTCAGAATATTAATGGATCTATTTTATCAGAATTAAAAAGGAGACAACTAATCTCATGAAAAGACATTTAAATAAAATTGTTATTCCCTTAGTGATATTAACGGCTGTCATTTCGTTGGCCGTTACTCAATCCAGCTTTTATCGCAAGATTGGAGATTCCCAACGTTTGTTTAATCAAGTGTACAATCAGATATTTTCAACGTATGTGGATGAACTAGATCCGGATGCATTTACCAAAGCCAGTATCCAGGGAATTACTCAAAATTTGGATCCTTATACAGCATATATGGTAGAAGATGAGCAACATGTTGTAAATCTTCTCAGCAAGGGAAATTATGGAGGCGTTGGGATTCAATTGGGTTATAGAAATAAAACCATGTCCGTTGTGGCGCCGATGGATGGTGGACCGGCTAAAAAAGCTGGTATCATGAGTGGTGATGTGATTTTGTCTGTTGACGATGAAGAAGTCAGGAAATTATCTTTTAACGATGCAGCTTCAAAAATTCGGGGAGAAAAAGGGTCGAAAGTTAAATTGACAATAAAACGCTTTGGCGATGATGAGCCTATTATTTTTGATCTCATTCGGTCCATTATAAAAGTAAAAGATGTTACATACTCAGGTATGCTTTCACCCACGACAGGCTATGTAAGGTTAAATCGTTTTTCAAGAAATACTCCCACCCAAATGCATACAGCATTCGTATCGCTATTGGATCAAAATGCATCAGAATTGATCATTGACTTAAGGGATAACCCGGGTGGCTTACTTTCTGCATCAGTAGCTATTCTTGATATGATTGTAAAAAAGGACAAGCCACTCGTTTCTACCAAGGGAAGAACGAAGGATTCTAATAGGACATTTTACTCTCGCAGAAAACCAGTGATACCTGCAGATATTAAAATTGCAGTTCTTATTAATCAAGGCAGCGCCTCGGCTAGTGAGATTGTTGCAGGTGCAATTCAAGATTTGGACCGCGGTATTGTTATAGGGCAAAAATCTTATGGTAAAGGTCTCGTTCAAACACAATTCCCTATTGATGCAAAACGCAGTATTAAAATAACAACTGCACGATATTATGTCCCCAGTGGCCGTTTTATACAAAAGCGGGATTATATTGATGAAAAATATATCCTGAATAAAACTGAAGAAGATTCTATTTTTACTACATTGGGAGGGCGAAAGGTGCTTGGTAATGGCGGCATTACGCCGGACTCAACAATCGCACCGGAACTCATGCAATCATTGTCCAGCCAATATTGGCGGCGAGGATATTTCTATTCTTTTGCCCAAAGAAGTAAACATTTGTATAAAACATTTACTGATGTGGAAAGTGACAATACAATTATGGATAAATTCCATAAGTATATCGATGAGCAGGCTGATGACATTCTTCTTCCTGGGGAGAAAGAATTGGAAACAGTAACAAAGAAGATTGCAGAATTGGATAGTACAAACGCAGGCATTAACGATGCGTTATCACTTATTTCCGATTTTTATGATGATCAAGAAGTTAAAAGAGGAATGTTAGAATCGGATGACATCCGTCAAGTAATTCTATTGGAGTTCGCAGGCTTATTAAATGGTCCCGAAGGAAGACTTAAACAGGCTCTTAAGAATGATAAAATTGTTCAATCTGCGTTGGATATTTTATCTGATAAATTGGCTTATGAAACTTCTTTGATTCCATCTGAAGTTACAGAAAATTAAACTGCAATTATTCTTTCCATCCTATTCAGGAAAAATAGTAAATTCCCAGGCTTTTTTTGAGGGCGATTAGCTCAGTTGGTTAGAGCGCTTGCTCGACACGCAAGAGGTCGGGGGTTCGAATCCCTCATCGCCCACGGTAAATATATCAGCAATCTCCTGTCAGTCCGGGATAATTGCAGATAGAAGAAAAGATTCTTTTCATCAGTCCTGAAATGATCATTTTCTTCATTTAGTCAAAACATAAATAATGATACAATTATCATATTCAAGACCTTCCAAAGTGAAGCCTATTTTGCTTACGGCAAATTGTGGCCATTTTGTATTATAAATTGATTTTGACATTTAATCCATGAGCGAGATCACAATTACATTACCTGATAATTCCACCCGCGTCTACGAAGCAGGTGTAACACCCCTCGAAGTAGCTGAAAGCATTGGTCCACGATTAGCCAAAGATACAGTTGCCGCGTCAATTAACGGTGATTTAACTGATGCAAATGTGCCCATTATGGCAGATTCAAGTTTAAGTCTTTATACAGGGGGAACAGAAGAAGGTCATGAAGTACTTCTTCACAGTACTGCTCATTTGATGGCTCAAGCTGTTAAGCTATTATGGCCTAAAAGCCAGGTTACCATCGGTCCGGCGATTGAAAATCGTTTTTACTATGACTTTGATATCGATGGCACATTTTCTGAAAGCGACCTTGAGAAGATAGAAGATAAAATGCGGGAAATTGCCAAAGAGAATCTGACTGTTACCCGACAGGAAATAAGTCGCAATAAGGCAATTGAACTTTTTAAGGAAATGGGTGAAACTTATAAAGTTGAAATTATTGGCCAAATTGATGAATCCGACAATATTTCTGCTTACAGCCAAGGTGATTTTATTGACCTTTGCCGTGGTCCTCACGTGCCATCCACAGGGAAAATAAGCTATTTCAAACTGCTTAGCTCTTCCGGTGCGTATTGGCGTGGTGATGAAAACAACAAAATGCTTCAACGGATTTACGGTACTGTATTTTCCACCAAGGAAGCGCTTAAAGATTATTTAAATTTCCTTGAAGAAGCTAAAAAACGTGACCACCGCAAATTAGGCAAAGAATTAGAAATCTATACTTTTGATGATGAAGTGGGGCCCGGATTGCCCTTGTGGCTACCCAACGGAGGCATCATCATTGATGAATTGGAATCACTGGCGAAAGAAGTTGAAACACGCCACGGATACCTACGTGTGCGAACACCTCATTTAACCAAAGGCGATTTATATAAAAAATCCGGACATTTAGATTTGTATAAAGATGCCATGTATCCAGCTATGGATATTGATGGAATTGAATATTACGTTAAACCTATGAATTGTCCCCATCATCATAAAATCTATGATGCATCACCAAAAAGTTATCGTGATTTGCCTTATCGTATATCTGAATATGGAACATGCTATCGTTACGAAAAGTCAGGGCAATTATTTGGACTCATGCGCGTTCGCAGTATGCAAATGAATGATGCACATATTTATTGCTCAAAAGCTGATTTTGATACCGAGTTTATGGATGTGATTAGCATGTATTTGGAATACTTTAAGATATTTGGTATTGAGAAATATGAAATGCGATTAAGTCTCCATGATCCGGCAGATCTAGGAAAAAAATATATCAATGAACCAGAACTTTGGATTGAGACAGAAGAAACGGTTAGAAATGCATTAAAATCCGGTGGTATCAATTATGTAGAAATCCCTGGTGAAGCTGCTTTTTATGGCCCAAAAGTAGACGTCCAAGTGTGGAGCGCTATTGGAAAAGAATTTACTTTGGCTACAAACCAGGTTGATTTTGCCATTCCAAAACGATTTGGTCTAACATACACCGATGAAAATGACGAAGACCAAACGCCCTTATGTATTCATAGGGCACCATTAAGTACCCATGAAAGGTTTATCGGGTTTTTAATTGAACATTATGGAGGCGACTTTCCTTTATGGTTGGCGCCAACGCAAATGATCATCTTACCGGTTTCGGATAAAACACATGAATATGCAAAATCCATAGAAACAAAATTTAAAGCAGCCGGCATTCGTGTCAAATTGGATGATCGGCCAGAAAAAATAGGCGCCAAAATTCGCCAAGCAGAATTAAATAAAATTCCTGTTATGGCAATTGTTGGTGAAAAGGAAGCAACTGAGAATTCTGTATCCATACGCCGTAGATTAATAGGTGACCAAGGAGCAGAAAATACAGACAAGCTATTAGAAAGCCTATATTCCGAAATAAAACAAAGGAGTCAACCCCATCTCGAAAGTTAATAAAATCAGGGTTAACGAAAAAATTCGTTCAGACGAAGTTCGTTTAATCTCAGAAAGTGGTGAACAGTTAGGCGTCATGTCTCTTGAAGATGCGATAGCCCGTGCGCAAGATGTCGGTCAGGATTTGATCGAAGTTGCGCCGAACGCCAAACCGCCCGTGGCTAAAATTCTCAATTACGGAAAATTGAAATATGAAGAAAAGAAAAAAGCCCAGGCCAGCAAGAAGAAGCAACATGTTGTTAAAATTAAAGAAATGCGCGTTCGCCCAAGAATCGATGATCATGATTTATTAACAAAAGTTAACCGAGGTAGAAAATTTCTTTCCGATGGGTGTAAACTTAAAGTTACCCTCATGTATCGCGGTCGTGAATTGTCTCGCCTAGATTTAGGGCTGGATGTACTCAATCGTGTAATTGATATGCTTTCTGACATAGCTGTCGTAGAAAAGCATGGTAACTTGGAAGGTCGTCGACAGACGATCGTTTTGACTGGTAAATAGGAGATAGTCAATGCCAAAGCAGAAAACAAGACGCAGTGCCGCCAAACGATTTCGTTTGACAGGTACTGGTAAAATAAGACGAAACAAAGCAAACCATAGCCATATGCTAATTCGACGGAGTAACAGCGCAAAACGGAAGATGCGTCAACCAGATTTGGTTGATAAAACTGAAGAAAAACGCGTCCGGCGAATGATCATAAAATAGGAGACTATAATGCCTAGAGCAAATAGTTCTGTGCCTCGGCACAGACGACATCGCAAAATAGTGAAGCAGGCCAAGGGCTACTATGGTGCCCGGAGCCGCAACTTCAAAGCTGCTAAAGATGCAGTTGAGAAGGCAGGATTGTATGCATATCGAGATAGGAGACAGAAAAAACGTCATTTCAGACGTCTGTGGATTATCCGGATTAATGCGGCTGCGCGGCAACATGGCTTGTCCTATTCACAGTTCATCAATGGACTGAAAGTAAAAGGAATTGATCTCGACCGAAAGGTCTTAGCCGATATGGCTATGAATGAGCCCAATACTTTTGCTGAATTGGCGAAAGCCGTTAATAGTTGATGAAACTGAAGGAATCAATCGAATCGGTCCGAAATTTATTTCGGGCCGATTCTGATCCCTTTCCCAAAAATAGCGAGTCAACTGAAGAATTACGTGTAAAATATATGGGTCGTAAAGGCCTTGTCGCAGACTTGTTTTCGTCTATGAAGGATGTTTCATCCGATGAAAGGCCACTTGCCGGTAAATTACTAAATGAATTGAAGCAGGAAATCGCTTCTGTCTTCGACTCACACAAAGATTCACCTGATGACCCCATGAAAATCATTAATGGTGAATCAGATTATACGCTCCCTGGATTAAAATTTCCCACTGGAAACGTTCATCCCCTTCAACAGACAATGGAGGATATAAAATCAATTTTTATGAATATCGGTTTTTCCGTCACTTATGGACCGGAAATAGACGATGATTTTCATAATTTCAGCGCACTAAACTTTCCCCCAGAGCATCCTGCAAGAGATATGCAGGACACATTTTTTATAGATCCTGAAACAGTTTTACGCACCCACACATCAAATGTCCAAATTCATTTAATGGAAGAACAGGATCCACCATTGCGGTTCATTGTTCCCGGACGAGTTTATCGCAATGAAGCCATAAGTTATAAAAGTTATTGCCTTTTCCATCAAGTGGAAGGCCTTTACGTTGATAAACATGTTTCCTTTGCTGATCAAAAAGGAATCCTTGAATATTTTGTTAAAAGAATGTTTGGATCAGATGCGAAAATGAGATTTCGTCCCAGTTTTTTCCCGTTCACAGAACCAAGCGCCGAAGTAGATATCTGGAGTGAAAAAAGAGGTCAATGGCTCGAAATTCTTGGTTGTGGTATGGTAGATCCAGAAGTTTTCAAATCGGTGAATATTGACTCCGATGTATGGCATGGTTTTGCATTTGGAATGGGCGTCGAACGAATTTGTATGTTAAAATATGATATTGATGATATTAGACTTCTTTACCAAGGTGATATGCGATTTTTGGAGCAATTTTAATGCGCATTTCTATTAACTGGCTCAAAGAATTTGTAGATACGCCTGGAAACACTCAGGAAATTGCAGATACTTTAACCATGCTCGGATTGGAAGCAGAGGAGGGGCTGGACACATCAAAATTAAAAGATATTATTATTGGCGAAGTAAAAGAATGCATTAAGCATCCAAACGCTGATAAACTCAAATTATGTCAGGTGTATGACGGTAACAAAACATTACCAGTTGTGTGTGGTGCGCCTAATGTGGCTTCAGGGCAGAAAATTGCGTTTGCTCCTGTAGGATCAATTCTTCCTGGTGATTTTAAAATTGGAAAAGCAAAAATTCGAGGTGAAGTGAGCCAAGGAATGATTTGCTCTGAAAGTGAAATGGGTATTTCTGACGAGCATGATGGCATTATGATTCTGGACACTACGGCCAAGAATGGTTCTGCATTAGTGGATTATTTAAATGAACATTCAGCATCGATCGAGTTGGATATAACCCCTAATCGTCCAGATTGTTTTTCACATTTGGGTGTGGCTCGTGACTTAGCTGTAAAAATAAAATCTCATTTAAAAACGCCTGAGTATAAAAAACGAGAATTTATAACGAATAAAGCTGAAGATTTTGTTTCTGTAGTATTCGAAAATGCCGATGATTGCCCGCGGTATGTAGCAGGAATCGTAAAAAATGTAAAAGTAAGACCATCGCCTGAATGGCTGAAAAATCGATTAGAATCCATTGGCCAAAGACCAATAAATAATATTGTTGATATATCAAATTACGTAATGATGGAAATGGGTCATCCCACTCATATTTTTGATTATGATAAATTAGGGTCAAAAGAAATCTTAATTCGCCGTGGTAAAAAAGGCGAAAAAATAACTACACTGGATGAAGTGGAGAGAAAATTATCTCCGAATGAATTGTTGATCACTAATGGGGAATCTCCCATAGCTATTGCCGGAATTATGGGGGGACTTGAAAGTGCCGTAACTGAGGCAACAGAAAACATTCTTATTGAAAGTGCATATTTTGATGCACCCACCATAAGGAAAGGCGCCAAAGCATTGGGTATGAGCACTGATGCATCTAAACGATTTGAACGTGGTGCTGACCCGAATGGTGCAGAAAGCGCATTCTGGCGCGTTATTTGCCTTGTAGAGGATGTTACAGGAGGGGAGTGGGTTCCTGGCATTGTAGACCCATATCCAAAAAAGACTGTGCAACCTTCAGTCCTTCTGACACGTGCAAAACTGGATTTATTGTCTGGCTGTGAAATTGAAGATACTTTTATTGTTAATACGCTTTCAGATTTAGGATTCAACGTTAATGGAAAGTCCATAGAATGGAAATGCACTCCACCGTCATGGCGTCCTGACCTTGAGCGGGAAGTTGACTTAATAGAAGAAGTTATTCGCATATTTGGTTATGATAATGTGCCATCAAAATATCATTATAGCGGCATTATGGAATCTCATGAGCCCGATCCCCATAAGGGGATTTCCACAATTATGTCCATTCTATCAGGGTTGGGATTTACACAAGTTTTTAATAATTCACTCCAATCCAGACGAAAAGTATCCATTTTAAATATATTGCCAGTTAAGGTAATGAATCCTCTTTCGGATACTATGAGTCATCTGCGCACAAGTTTAATCCAGGGTTTATTGTCAACTACAGACTATAATTTTAAAAATGGGTGGCCTGAGTTAAGATTGGTAGAGTGGGGCAATGTGTTTGAGCAAAAAAGTCCAGGTTTTAAAGGAATTGTAGAAAAGTTCCAATTGTCAGGGATTATTCACGGAAATATAACAAAAAATTCTGTTCACAGTAAAAAATCTCGACCCGCATCCTTTTTGGCACTTAAGGGCATGGTTGACGCACTGTTACTTCGTTTAAATATTCATAATTTTGAATTTAAATCGGAAGCAGATACAACTTTAGGATTTACCAATGCATTTTCAATCAAACACAATGGGGAAACAATTGGTATAATTGGAGATATCTCATCTAAATTTGGCTCTACAATGAATCTGGATCTTGGTTCAACTTTTGGTTTCCAATTTGATCTTAACAAAGTGATGGCTTTAGCTAATGAAAAAGTTACATATCAATCTATCGCAACCTATCCAATGGTTGAACGTGATTTGAATTTTGTTGTAAATGAAGAAATGTTAGTTGGGGAAATAAATAGAACAATTATAAATAATGGCAGGTCCATATTAAAAAAGGTTGAAGCGGTGAATGTATTTAGGCATGAATCCGTTGGAAAGGGAAAAAAGGCAGTCGCCTTTAATCTTGTATTTCAAAGCAGTTCCAAAACACTTGAAGACAAGGACGTAAATCCAGTGATAGATGAAATTATCAGAGTGGTTTCTAAAAAATACAGTGCTAACTTACGGTAGAATAAAATGAGTGATATAATGGACGGAAGTGAAAATTATGTAAAGGTGACTATTTATGGTCAGGAATACACCATCAAGGCACCTGCAGATGCTACCTATATCAAGAATATTGCTGAGTATGTTGATATGAAAATGCGGGAAGTTCAAGACGAATTGGCCACGCCTCAAGTGCCGGCAAAGGTTGCAATTCTTGCAGCTATGAATATATCCGACGATCTATTCTCCGCCAATCAGCAAAATGAAAAGATCAAAAATGATGTTGAAACTAAAATATCTTCTTTGATTGAAATTGTTGACGAAGCAATTCAGCATTAAATCATATTCGTACTGACCTTGGATACAAAAATATTATCCGGCAAAGAGGTCAGTAAATCCGTTTACGATTCACTTTTAGATCGTATATCGGTACTCAAATCAAAAAACATTACACCTGGACTTGCTGTTATTCTCGTTGGTGAAGATCCAGCCTCCCAAGTTTACGTTCGAAATAAAACACGTAAATTCCATAAACTTGGTCTCCATTCAGAAACAATGCAATATCCTGCCGATGCTTCCCAGAATCAATTAATATCTAAAATTAATGAATTAAATAATGATAATCAGTATCATGGCATTTTGATTCAATTGCCATTACCTAAGCATATTGACAGTGACGCTGTATTAAATACTGTTAATCCAAAAAAAGATGTGGATGGATTTCATCCATACAATTTAGGTTGTCTCGCGGCAGGTAAGCCGACTTTTATTCCTTGTACACCCAAAGGTATAATGCGCATTCTTGAACATTATAAAATTAATCTTTCCGGAAAGCACGTTGTTGTTGTGGGTCGTAGCAATATCGTTGGTAGGCCTATTTCAATCCTCACCAGTTTGAAACAGCATAATTCAAATGCAACAACAACAATATGTCATTCAGGCACTCAAAATTTAATCGACTACACGAAACAGGCGGATATCCTAATTTTGGCCTTGGGTTCGCCCGAGTTTTTGAAGGGGGACAATATTAAGGAAGGTGCAGTAATTATTGACGTAGGTATTAACCGCGTAGACAATGATTCTTCCAAAGGATATAAATTAGTCGGCGATGGGGAACAGATCTCCTTGTCGGGAAAATCATCAGCACTGACACCAGTTCCTGGCGGTGTTGGCCCCATGACAATTGCTATGCTGGTTGAAAACACAGTGGAAGCGGCTGAGCAATTACACCATTGATTTTTCATAGTAATTAATTTCACCTCAACAAGATTCGCTTTCTTTTGATGAATTTTGATACAGTATTTCGCATTCAACATTTTACAACTTGAGATAAACTTATGAATAAAGAAAAACCATACCCCCCGCAATATTATCAAGACTATTTAGAGCTTGAAAAAATTCTCCAGAGCCAAAACTTAAAAAGTGATGAATATGGACAGCCAGCCCATGATGAAATGTTATTTATAATTATACATCAAGTATATGAATTGTGGTTCAAGCAAATTCTCTTTGAATTGGATTCTGTTTTGAAGATTTTTGCTAAAGAAGAAATAAACGAATCGCATGTTGGAATTGTTGTGTCTCGCCTCGACCGAATTATAGAAATTCAGAAAATCCTCATCGATCAAGTACATGTTTTGGAAACGATGACACCCATGGATTTTCTTGATTTCAGGGATTTTCTTATACCTGCTTCTGGGTTCCAAAGTGTACAATTCAGAAAGATTGAAAATAAACTAGGACTAAAAACAGAAGATCGTTACAGTTATGGTGGCGCGAATTACTGCACATATCTCCATGAATCGGATAGAGATAAAGTAAAGAAAACTGAGAATGAAAAGTCACTATTTGAATTAATCGAATCCTGGCTTGAAAGAACGCCATTTTTAAATTGGGGTGAAACTTCATTCTGGGATGAGTATGAACAAGCCGTTTCAAATATGTTGAGCGATGATCGTCGTTTGATTGAAACGAATGAAAAGCTTTCAGATGAGGAGAAAGAAAAACATTTATCAGAATATGGTAAAACTGAGGCCTCTTTCGGTGTTGTTTTAAACGAAGAACAGCATAATAAAATGGTAGATGATGGGAACTGGCGATTATCTCTGCAAGCAACACAAGCGGCATTATTGATTCAATTGTACAGAGATCAGCCGATTTTACTCAATCCATATAAAATATTAACAAAATTAGCGGATGTTGATGAATTATTTACCACTTGGCGATATCGACATGCATTGATGGTATCCAGAATGATTGGACGAAAAATTGGGACAGGAGGTTCCACCGGTTCTGAATACTTAACCAAGACAGCAGAAAAACACCGAATATTTAGTGATATAAGCGAATTGACCACTTTCTTGATACCAAGATCGGCTTTGCCAAAACTTCCCCGTGAGGTGGAGAAAAACTTGGGTTTCCACTTCCATGTAAAAGATAAATAATGGATCTATCGCTAAGGGGAAAAAGAGCATTAGTCTGTGGCAGCACTGATGGCATTGGAAAAGCAACTGCGCTACTTTTAGCTGATCGTGGCGCTGAAATTATATTGATGGCACGGAATAAACAGAAACTCGCCAAGACTTGCGCCCAGCTTTCGACGGAATTTGGCCAGAAACATTCTATGGTTTGCGCTGATTTCAATACTTCTACTGAAGTGAAAAATGCAATATCTACGCGATTAAATGAAAATATTCACATATTAGTCAATAATTCTGGCGGTCCTCACGGGGGCGAATTATTAAACGCAGATGAAAATGAATTCCGTATAGCTTTTGAAAGGCTGGTAATTGCTAACCAAATTATCACCCAAGCTATTGCGTCAAAAATGAAAAAGAATGGCTATGGACGCATCATCAATATTATTTCAATATCCGTTAACCAAGTAATTAAAGGGCTAGGCGTATCCAATACCATTCGAGGGGCTGTGGCCCAATGGGCAAAAACACTGGCCCTAGAATTAGGTCCATTCGGCATTACAGTCAATAATATTTTACCTGGATATACATCTACAGAAAGATTGAAAGAACTTTCAACTTCAAAAGCCAAAGAATTAGATGTTACTCCGAAAGAGATTGAATCTGGATGGGCTAACAATACTTCTTTGAAACGATTGGGAAAACCGGAAGAAATAGGAAGTGCTGTTGCATTCTTAGCCTCAAGTTCCGCCAGTTATATAAATGGATATAATATGGCAGTAGACGGCGGTCGTATTGGTACATGATGGGTGAACTCTTTTCCAAAGATTATGCCAATCAATTGGACGAGAACAATCCGTTAAAATATATTCGAGACCGGTTTCATCTTCCAAAGAAAGATGGCAAGCCAGTTCTGTATTTTTCTGGAAATTCATTGGGTTTACAACCGAAGGGAGTATCGAATTCCCTCCTTGAGGAAGCGAATAATTGGGCCAAAAAAGGCGCTGATGGATATTTTTCTGATTGGATAAATTTTCACGAGCGCTTCTTAGGACATTTTGAACCGATTATTGGGGGGCAATCCCATGAATTTATGGTCATGAATGCCCTCACTGTAAATCTTCATTTATTGATGGTTTCTTTTTATCGACCAACTAAAATGAAATATAAGATTATAATAGAAGGAGGCGCATTTCCTTCAGATCAATATGCGGTAAAATCTCAAATTGAATTCCATGGATTAGATCCTAATGATACTCTCATTGAGTTAAAACCCAAGGAAGGGGAATATTGTCTAAGTACAGACGATATTCTTAAGACAATTGAATTAAATGGCGAATCCACCGCTTTAATTATGTTGGGTGGTGTGAATTATTATACAGGCCAAAAATACGATATGGAAATAATCGCTGAAGCCGGGAAAAAGGTAGGTGCTTTTGTTGGGTATGATCTTGCTCATGCAGCGGGAAATGTCTCACTTAATATGCATGATTGGAATGTGGATTTTGCTGCGTGGTGTAATTACAAGTATTTGAATTGTGGACCTGGAGCACCCTCAGGAATTTTTGTCCATGAAAAGCATCATAAATGGGAGGGCGCACGATTCGCAGGGTGGTGGAGCAATAAAATTGATACGCGCTTTAAAATGGATCCAAATTTAGATCCCATTCAAAATGCTGCCGGATGGGGTATTAGTAATTCACCCATATTTAGCATGGCGCCCTTAAAAAATGGACTGGAAATATATAGGGAAGTTGGGATGAGTCGATTTGTAGAAGTTAGTCATCAATTGACCGGTTATTTAGAATCTATCATTAGGAGTGAATTGCCCCAAATGTCGATTATAACGCCAAACAATCCGAGTGAGCGAGGCTGTCAAATATCCATGATGGTAGAAAATGGAAAATCTGTTTATGAAGCGTTGGTAAATAAAAATATAGTTTGTGACTGGAGGGAACCTAATGTACTTCGTATTGCGCCTACTCCTTTATACAATACCTATTCTGAAGCGTTTAAATTTGTCCAGATTTTAAAAAATATTTTGAATTAGATTAATTACTGTACGCCCGACAGGATTCGAACCTGTGACCTCTTGCTCCGGAGGCAAGCACTCTATCCAGCTGAGCTACGGGCGCATATCAGGACAGAAATTATCACTTTTTTCACATTCACACGAACAACTCAATTGGTTTCTTTTGCTGTAAATCATCCTCAACCGTAACTTCATAGCATGAAACCGGTTATAATTTATTCAACCACAAGCAGCAGGGAAGAGGCGCAAAAGATTGGAAGTTATTTGGTAGGAAATAAATTAGCTGCATGTGTTAATATTATTCCAAATATTGAGTCAATTTACGAGTGGGAAAACAAGATATGCCGAGAATCGGAATTTCTTCTCATGATTAAAACTGATGCCAAATTTAAAGATGATATTGAAAAAGTAATTGACGAACTTCACTCCTACGATATTCCAGAAATGATTATTGTTAGTATTGAGGATGGAAGTTCAAAATATATGAATTGGATGAATCAAAACTTGCGAAAAAATATTAATGAATAAATTGTTCAGCGGAAAACGATTGAAGTATATGATTTATTTTGGTGCTTTGGTTACCATCGGTTCAGCTGGATTCTATTCAATAGGTGGAGCAGAATGGACTATTGTAGACAGCATTTATATGACGATCATTACACTTTCAACTGTGGGCTATGGGGAAGTTCATCAATTAACCGATTTGGGAAAAATATGGACCGTTTTAGTTATAGTATTCGGTGTCAGCGGATTTGCAGTCATTATATATGAACTGGGCGCCGAATTAATTCAAATTAATACTTCAAGGAGCCGAAGCATGTTAAAGAAAATTTCAAAATTGAAAAACCACTATATCATTTGCGGTTACGGTAGAATGGGCGCCGTTATTGCAGGAGAGTTTCATAAAAAGAAAATTCCTTTTGTTGTCGTAGAATTAAACGAAACTAAAGTTACCACAATTAATGAATTGGGATATACTTACATCCATGGTGATGCCACTTTTGATGATACACTTATAGATGCGGGTATTGAGGGATCCAAAGGTGTTGTTGTTGTTTTAGATAACGACCAAGACAATTTGTTCGTAACTATGTCTGCTCGAAACCTCAACCAGGAAGCATATTTAATCAGCCGATGTTCCATAAACGATACTGGAAAAAAGCTAAAGCGAGCTGGGGCCAATAAAGTTGTTAATCCATATATAACAGGTGGTCACAGAATGGCAGAATTATTAATCACCCCTTATATGGAAGATACGGTTTCTCTTGAAACTCAAGATGATATGGCTATAGATTTTTCAATTGAAGAATTTTCGATTGAACATTTAAATACATTGAATGGAAAGTCAATTGGAGAATCAAAATTAAGAGAGAATTACGAATTATTAATTGTGGGTATCATCGATGAAAAAGGCAATTCTACATTAAATCCTGGATCGGAGACTATATTGTCGTCAGAAAAGAAAATTATGATAATTGGATCCAGTGAAAATTTAACGCGCTTCAAAGACAATCTCCACAATTGATGTATAATATATATTATGTATAATTCCATATAGAGATAGATTATCTCACAACTAAATTAACCAACCTCCCTTTTACGTATATTTCTTTGACTAATTCTTTTCCACTAATAAAATTAAGTACCTTTTCAGATTTTTTGGCAATTTTTAAAATTGTTAATTCATCTGCATCTAATGCCACCTCAATTTCATCGCGGCGTTTCCCATTAATTTGAACAGCTAATTTTATAGTGTCAGATTGTATTAGTGCTGAATCATATACAGGCCATTCTTCAAAAGTTAATTCACGATCTTTTCCAATTAACACCCACAGTTCCGAAGATATATGCGGCATAAACGGATTTAAGATTTTTATAAAGGTTTTTAATACATTTTGATTAATAGTATCCAATTTTTGTAAATGATTAGTAAAAATCATGAATTCAGAAACACAAGTATTAAACTGAAGTTTGTCAAGGTTTTCTGAGACGCGCTTAATCATGCTATTTAGTAATCGTAAAGTGTCCTTTGATGGCGCCTCGTCAGTAATATTATGGGACAGCGATCCTTCATCAGTTACTAAGATATTCCAAAGTTTGTTGATAAAACGAAAGCACCCTTGCAATCCTGTTGTGCTCCATGGTTTTGCTTTATCTAACGGACCCATAAACATTTCATATATACGCATTGAATCGGCGCCAAATTTTTCAACAGTTTCATCGGGATTTACAACATTTCCTCGTGATTTGCTCATTTTTGACCCATCCTGACCGAGGATCATGCCTTGGTTAAACAATTTTTTGAATGGCTCTTTGGTGGATACGAACCCTAAATCATATAAAACGTGATGCCAAAAACGGGAATATAACAAATGAAGAACAGCGTGCTCAGCGCCACCAATGTATAAATCAACTGGCATCCAATATTTTTCCTTCTCAGAAGCCCACGCATTGTCATTATTATGTGGATCTATATACCTTAAAAAGTACCAACAAGAGCCCGCCCATTGGGGCATGGTATTGGTCTCTCTTAGTCCTATGATATTGCCAGATTCGTCCTTTACCTCGACCCAATCTGTAACATTCGCCAGTGGAGATTCGCCAGTGCCAGCAGGTTCATACTTTTCTACTTCAGGAAGTTCTAAGGGCAATTCAGATTCATCCAGTGGAACTATTTGTCCATTTTGGTGAATGATTGGAATTGGTTCTCCCCAATACCGTTGACGAGAAAACAGCCAATCCCGAAGCTTGAATTGAATCGCTTTTTCCCCGAGATCCCCCTCCCCTAACCAATCAATCATTTTTGATTTTGCATCATCAATATTTAATCCGTTTAAAAAATCGCTATTAATAGCAATCCCTTCGCCCGTATAAGCTTCGCCAACAAAGTCATCCGGTGTTTCTACTGTGCGAATGATCGGGAGATCAAATTCTTTTGCAAAGTCCCAATCGCGCTGATCCTGTCCTGGGACCGCCATAATTGCACCGGTACCATAGCTCATTATCACATAATCAGAAATCCAAATCTGAATCTCTTCACCATTGACAGGATTGATCGCATTCGCACCTAAATAGACTCCAGTTTTTTCTTTGTTGAGTTCTGTGCGATCTAAATCAGATTTTTTGGCAGCTTCTTCAATATATTTCTGTACATCAGATTTCTGATCTTTTGAAACGAGTTGAGTAACCAGAGGATGCTCAGGTGCCATAACCATGTATGTAGCACCAAATAAAGTGTCAGGTCTGGTAGTAAAAACAGTCAGTTTTTCTTTAATAGATGGAATGAGGAAATGGACATTCGCTCCTTCTGAGCGACCTATCCAATTACGCTGAAGCTCTTTTACGCTATGAGGCCAATCAAGATCATCCAGACCGGATAGTAACGATTCTGCATATTCCGTAATCTTGAACATCCATTGGCGCATAGGGACACGAATTACAGGATGGCCTCCAATTTCTGATTTTCCATCGATAACTTCTTCGTTTGCTAATACTGCCTTTAATTCGGGGCACCAGTTAACCGGAACCTTTGCTTCGTACGCTAAGCCCTTTTTGAAAAGTTGAAGGAATATCCATTGGGTCCATTTAACATAACCAGTATCTGTGGTATTGATTTCTCTTTCCCAATCATAAGAGAATCCTAACATTTTGATTTGGCGTCGAAAGTTCTGAATATTTGTTTTTGTGGTAATTGATGGGTGAGTTCCCGTTTTTATGGCATATTGTTCTGCAGGCAATCCAAATGCATCCCACCCCATAGGATGAAGCACATTAAATCCCTTATGGCGTTTATATCGCGCGATAATATCTGTTGCGATATAGCCCAATGGATGTCCCACGTGAAGTCCCGCTCCAGAAGGATATGGAAACATATCCAATATATAGTATTTGGGCTTCTCAGAAATATCTTCTGCACGAAAGGTTTGATTTTCCTCCCAATATTTCTGCCATTTATTTTCTATCTTTTTATGATCGTATGCCATATTCTTTGATTTAAAAATTGGTAATAGTTTTTTCCATAGCAATTTAAATAAAAGTCGGGGTGGGGAGATTTGAACTCCCGACCTCGTCGTTCCGAACGACGCGCGCTAACCGGGCTACGCTACACCCCGAAATCGGACGCGAATTTATGATGCTCTCCCCTCGCGAAACAACTTATCTGAAAACCTCATTGCAGATTAAACCAAGTATTTGATTAATAAGAAGCCACCAATCAAAAATATCGTAAATAATATTGCTAATTTATTGAAATATTTATCAATAAATCCGCTAATGGGTTCGCCAAATCTCCATATTAATCCACTCACAATCAAAAAGCGCGCAGTGCGACTAATTGTGGATGCAATTATAAACAATGGAAAATTAATATTAAACGCCCCTGCAGATATGGTAAATACTTTAAATGGTATGGGGGTAAAACCAGCTGTAAAAATGACCCAAAAATTCCATATATCGAACTTATTTTGAATTGAATAAAAAATATCATGAGTGAATCCCGGGATTGCATTAAAAAAGAATTGGGCCAAAAATGAGAATTGGCCAGCATTTTCCCACCATAAATAATGCCCAATTCCGAAACCAAGCATTGCACCAAAAACAGATCCAACCGAACAAATAATACCAAATTTAAGCGCTTTAGACCTAGAACCTAACGCCAATGCAATTAATAGGACATCTGGTGGAATTGGGAAAAATGATGCTTCAGCGAAAGCCATAACAAAAAGAGCGGCTGCTCCATATTTAGATTCAGACCATTTTAGCACCCAATCATATAAATTACGAACCAAATTCATAAAAATTAATTATTAAGATCATTTAAAATATTAAAGGACAGGGAATCATACCTAGTGCCCAAAGAATCTTCAACAACAACCTTCCAATTTCCGTATCTATTAGGACTTACGGATATGTAACTCCAAGTACGCCAGCTATATGACCAGCCGATCTCCATTTTAACTTTTGATCGAAGAATATCCCCATGATACCACTTGTGATAAACTATTTTTGAATCATTCATATTTTCAATTTTTGTCATAAAATAAACACGCTCATCTTCTACAGAAAACACTGAATCAATGTCGACTAATTCGCGATTGACTAGATTTCTACCCAATTGAAACGAAATGACCTTTATAGTATTTTCTAAATTTGAGATTGGGGTAGATCCTCCTTTTTTTGGATTTTCCTCAATAAGGTCTATTTCTATTTCATTAAATACTATTAGATCACTGTTTTTCTTCGGAATTAAAACTTTCTCTTCTTCTGGAGTAATTGGTTCTGGTTCATTGTTTTCTAATACTTCAGTTAATGCATCTTTGACGAAACCTATCGTATCAAAGTCTTCTTGAAATTCTCCCAACTCTTTTTGAATGTTTTCACTTTTAATTTCATTGGATGAATCTGATGCCCAAACTATAAAAAATAAATATATAATATAAATACCGCCGATTGCTGCAGCTGCCTGCTTTAGTTTTTGCCAAAGGGCCACAACAATCAAAACAATCATAATGATCGTGATTTCAAAAATGCCGGGATTATTTAATATTGATTCAAACATTGATTGGGAATTTATGCTCACTTTCCCGTCTAATGGAATAGCCGAAGCTAGTTTTAAAATATATTGTATGGAATTTTAAAATTGGAGATATTCAGCCCCTAATTTTAAAGGAAAATCATGAAACACATTCTTGCAATTTTTGCAATTGGACTTATTTTTATTTCTTGTACATCAGAAAAATCTATAGAGCAGAAAATAAACCAGAGGCTGGAGAGTCATCTTGATTCTGTCAGTTATGCCATAGGTCTGGATGTTGCTATGCGCTTAGAACAACAATTTATGGATATTGACTATAAAATGTTATCTCTTGGAATTACTGATCATTATGGAAAGAATGAGCTGTTTTTGACAGATAAAGAACGTATATCGGTTATAAAAAAATATAATGATATAACTTTACCAAAATATCGAATGGATCTTGAAAAGCTTAACACGCTCGAAGGCGGAAAATTTATGGACGCCAATGCTAAGAAAGATGGTGTTCTTGATCATAAAAGCGGTATTCAATATAAAATACTCACCCCAGCTGATGGTCCCAAACCAAATCCGTCCAATTACGTAAAAATTCATTACGTAGGTAAATTAATTGATGGAACTACATTTGATAGTTCTTATGATCGCGGTGAGCCTGCGGTCTTTCCCGTAGATCGCGTAGTACCTGGGTTTTCTCAGGGATTACAACTCATGAGCCCTGGTGCTAAATATCAGATCTTTATCCCTGGCCACCTTGGCTATGGTCAAAATGATGGACCTGGTGGCCCGATGGCATTTATGATTTTTCAGGTTGAAATGCTTGAGATTTTAGAACCACCAGTAGATCAAAAATAAAATTAATTGATACTTTCAGGTATATAATAAAAAAGGGATGAAACTCCATCCCTTCCAGACAATAAACTTACTTTGTCGTCAATATGTCGGGGCGACAGGATTTGAACCTGCGACCACTTGACCCCCAGCCAAGTGCGCTACCGGACTGCGCCACGCCCCGAATTATTTATGCAAATCTTCTATTATTGATTTTAATTCACTTCGAATTTTAATCATCAAATCTATATCAATCGTATTAGAAGAATCTTCAACTAAAGACGCATCTTCAAGGCTGCCCTCTTTATTGAGCATGTTTCGTGCACCTTCGATGGTAAATTTTTTAATATAAAGCAAATCTTTAATTCTCAAAATCAGGTCGATATCTTTTTGCCGATACGTCCTATTTCCCGCCTTGTTTTTAGATGGGCTTAATTGTTTGAATTCGGTTTCCCAGTAACGTAGAACGTATTGCTTTAACTCCGCAACTTTACTTACTTCCCCAATGGAATAATATAATTTTTTTATAGATTGTGTTTGTTGGTCCATCATAAATCCTGTTAAACTAATACTTTATATTAAGCCAACAACCTGTCTTAAAACAAGTATTATGGATGGAAATAAATAGACTTAAGCTATTGCTTCATCCGGAGATATAAAATCCATTTCAAATGCATCTGCAACACCACGATGTGTTATTTTTCCTTCGTATACATTCAAGCCCTTAAGCAATGCCGGGTCTGATTTTAACGCATTTAAAATTCCTTTGTTCGCCAGTGTTTGCACATATGGGTTCGTTGCATTGGTTAATGCAGTGGTTGAAGTAAAAGGAACGGCACCTGGCATATTTGCTACGCAATAATGGATAATTCCGTCCACTTCATAAATGGGATCCTCATGGGTTGTCGGTTTACAAGTTTCAATGCATCCACCTTGATCTACAGCTACATCTACCAAAACTGTTCCAGGAATCATAATTTTCAACATTTCTCTTGTTACCAAATTTGGCGCCTTAGCTCCGGGAATAAGAACTGCCCCAATCAGTAGATCTGTCCAAGGCAGTAACTCTTGCAAATTATATTGGTTACTGTAAATAGTACGGACGTTTTTAGGCATTATTTCATCCAGATAGCGCAATCTATTTAGATTAACATCCAGAATATTCACATTGGCGCCGAGACCAGATGCAATATGCGCTGCATTGGTACCCACTATTCCACCACCCAAAATGGTTACAGTCCCAGGCTCTACCCCTGGCACGCCTCCTAATAACTTTCCTTTGCCACCATGAAATTTTTCCAGATATTTCGCACCTTCCTGTACAGACATGCGACCGGCTACTTCACTCATGGGAATAAGTAACGGCAAAGAGCCATCTGGTAGCATAATTGTTTCATATGCTATGGCAGTGGCACCCGAATCAAGAAATCCTTTAGTCAAAGGTTCGTCGGCCGCAAAATGAAAATATGTAAACAGTGTCGTATCGGAATGACACATGGCTACTTCTTCAGGTTGCGGCTCCTTAACCTTAACTACCATTTCAGCGTTTTGGAATATTTCTTTGGCTGAATCTACAATTTTACAGCCAATCGATTCATAATCATCATCAGAAAAACCTGAGGAGAACCCTGCACTTTTCTCTATCAAAACTTCATGTCCAGATATAGATAGCTCCAAGGCCACGTGGGGAGTTAATGCCACCCTATTCTCGTGGGATTTTATCTCTTTAGGTGTTCCTATAATCATTATCGCAATTCCAAATAAGCAGTATTAATTTCTTCTGAAAGGACGTCTTCCGCCGCCACCTCTGTTGCTATCGCTTCTCTCCCTTGGAGGACGTTCAACGTAACCTTCAGGTTTTTCCAACAAAGCTTTTCTGCTGAAATCCAATCTGCCCTGATCGTCAACTTTAATAAGTTTAACTCGAACAGGATCGCCAGGTTTAACAACATCTTCCACTTTTTCTACACGATGCCATTCCATTTCAGAAATATGAATCAGACCTTCGCGTCCTGGAGCAAATTCAACAAAGGCACCAAAGCTCATGAGTCTGGTAATAGTTCCATCGAATTCCATTCCTGCTTCAGGTTCGAGCGTAATTGCGCGAACAATTTCAATGGCTTCTTGACATCGTTTTAAATCGAGACTAGCAACAGTAACAATACCGTCGTCATCTACATTTACGTCGCATTCAGTATCAGCAATGATCCTTTTAATCGTCTTACCGCCGGGACCAATTAAACCACCAATTTTTTCAGGGTTAATCTGAAGTGATAATATTTTTGGTGCATATGTTGACATTTCCTGTGGTTCTGGAACTGCTTCATACATAAGGTCCAAAATATGATTACGCCCTGCTTTTGCTTGCGCTAATGCTTCTTCCATCAAATCAAAAGTGATACCTTCAATTTTCAAGTCAAGTTGAATCGCTGAGATACCATCTCTGGTACCGGCCACTTTGAAATCCATATCTCCCAAATGATCTTCAGCGCCGAGAATATCACTCAATACAGCGTAACGATCTCCGTCTTTAATCAATCCCATGGCAATACCAGCAACGTGACCTTTAGAAGGTGCACCTGCATTCATTAAGGCCAAAGAACCGCCACAAACGGATGCCATCGAAGATGAGCCATTTGATTCGGTGATTTCAGAAACAATCCGTATAGTATAAGGAAAATCCTCATATTCGGGTAAAATTTCTTTAATTGCTCTTTCCGCTAAATTCCCATGTCCTATTTCTCGTCGACTTGTAAAGCCTACCCGGCCAGTTTCACCAACACAGTAAGGCGGGAAGTTGTAATGGAGAAAGAATTTCTTCTTAATATCCAAGTCCATGCTATCAATTATCTGTTCATACCTAGGCGTTCCCATGGTAAGAACAACAATAGCCTGGGTTTCTCCCCGGGTAAATAAGGCCGATCCGTGTGTACGAGGCAGAATGCCTGTCTCAATAGTAATCGGACGAATATCCGTTGTTTTACGACCGTCAGAACGAACTGCATCAGAAAGGATCTGTTCGCGGAAAGCTGTTTTTAGTTGGTCACCAATAAAGCCACTAATCATTTTTTCTGATTCAGGGTGCGATTCTACAAAAGCTTCCTGCGCTTCTTCTTTTAAAGCGGAAATCATGTTTTCACGACTGTGTTTATCACCAGTTTTAATTGCAGCATCAATTTTTGCTGTTACGAGGTCGGAAACTGCTTTTTCTAATTCTTTATCAGTTTTGACTTCTGGGATTTCGCGTTTAACAACATCGATTTCACTGATTAATGCATTTTGCAAGGCGATAAGTTCTTTTATCGGTCCATGGGAAAATTTCATAGCATCAATGAATTCTTCCTCGGTAATCAACTTTGCTGACCCTTCAACCATCACAATAGTTTCGTCATTTCCGGAAACAATAATTTCCATATCCGAATCTTCCATTTGGGTTCGAGTTGGGTTAACAACAAAATCACCATTAATGCGGCCTACGCGAACTGTGGCGATTGGACCATTAAATGGGATATCTGAAATCATCAATGCAGCAGAAGCACCAATACCAGCCAAGGTATCAGCCATGTTTTCTCCATCACTAGATAAAACTGTTATAATTACCTGCGTTTCACATTTGAATGATTTTGGGAATAACGGTCGAATAGGTCTATCCGTAAGTCTACTTGTTAATATTTCATGTTCAGAAGGACGTGCTTCCCTTTTGAAAAATCCACCTGGAATTTTACCGCCGGCATAATGGCGTTCACGATATTCAACTTGCAATGGGAAGAAGTTTATATCTTCACGTGCTTCTTTGGCTGCATTTACCGCTACCAAAATTGTTGTTTCACCATGGGATACGATAACGGATCCGGATGATTGGCGGGCAACTTGTCCGGTCTCAATAGAGAGTGTATTCCCATTGAGCATCATTTCTTGTCTTTTCATTTTGTTCTCTTTTTTCCTGTATTAATTTCTGCGAATGGACAATTCTTGTGTCACATTCAAATATCCATCCGGATTTATCCGGCGGAGGTATTTTAAAAGTTTTTTACGCTGTGATACCAGCATGACCAATCCACGTCGGGAGTGATTATCTTTTTTGTTTTCTTTAGCATGCTCAGTCAGGTATCTGATCCGAGCTGTCAATAAAGCAACTTGTACTTCTGTTGATCCGGTATCTTTTTCATCTTTACCGAATTGTTTGACAATCTCTTGTCTTTGTTCATTTGTTAAGGACATTTTGTCTCCTAGTTATATTTCTGCATCAATCTCATGCAGAATTGTTTATCTTTTTTTAACTGTTTAATTAAATCTTGAGGGTTAGAGAATTTTTGTTCATCTCTTATCCGTTCTAAAAATTCTACAGTAATTTTCTTTCCGTAGAGATCATCCAGCTCCTGATCAATAAAGTGAACTTCCATCACAAAATCAGTCTCACCAAAGGTAGGACGAACTCCCAAATTACACATTCCATAGAGATAGTTTCCATCAATCCTTCCGCGGATACAATAGACACCGCTGGCAGGAATTAATTGATTTTTCTCTTCAGGAATAAAGTTAGCCGTAGGGAATCCTAGACCTTTGCCTCGACCTGCCCCATGGATAACATTCGCCTCAAATCCAAATACCCAACCCAATTCAAATGATGCCCTTCGAACATATCCATTTTGAACTAATTTTCGGATATTAGTACTGGAAATAGTGACTTTATTATCTGAAATGGGTTCAACTATATCCACGCTTACCCCATTGTTTTTTCCAAAATCTTTTAAAAACTGAGGTGATCCTTCTCGTTCAAACCCAAAATGATGATCATAACCGATCACGATGTAAGATGGATTAAAATTTTTCACTACAATTTTGTTAATAAAATCATCCGCCGTCAGATGAGAAAATTCTATGGTGAATGGGATAACTACAACGATATCCACATGACATGAATCCAGAATTTCCATTTTTTTATCTGTGTGTAACAGAAGGGGCAATTTTTCACCCGATTCTAAAACATGTCTCGGATGAGGATCAAATGTAATCAAAACAGATTTAGTTCCATGTGATTCTGCTACAGATATCATTTTTTTAATAATTTCCTGGTGCCCGCGATGGCAGCCGTCAAATGTTCCAATAGTGACAACACTATCAGAAAGTTTGGGAATGTTTTCTAGTTGGCGGTAGACATCCATTCCGTTTCAAATTCCTTTAATTCAACAGACTCTTTTATATCATATTCCCCTACTGAAGTACGCTTCAATTCAATCAAATGACCCACGGTATTCAATGCTTGGGCTATATCTTCGCCCAAAACGCGAACATAAGTCCCTTTGGAGCATGACACAGAAAAATCAATGTGATTACCATCAATAAGATTAAGCGATAAATCATAAATCTTAACAACAACGGGTTGCCGTACTACCGTTTGATTTTTCCGAGCTAATTTGTAAAGACGAACACCATTTACCTTTTTAGCAGAATACATAGGCGGAACATGTTCGTAATCGCCAATAAAACTATTTAGGATACTTTCTACCATTGCCTTTTCTATAGTGGGAACAGCTTTGGTTTCAATAATTGTCCCGTCAAGGTCTAAAGTATCTGTTGCTTCACCCAATTTTAAAACTGCGCGATAAGACTTAATACTTCCGGAAAACTCAGATAACCTTTTGGTGTCTTTGTTGGTACCTACTATCAACACACCTTCAGCAAAAGGATCAAGTGTTCCGCCGTGCCCCACCTTCTTTTCTCTTGTAATACCCCTGACCTTTTTCACAACATCAAAGCTGGTCCAACCTACCGGTTTATTAATATTATAAATCATAGATTTTAATCGTCAGAACTTATATCGTGGAAAATTGAATCGATCTTTTGGGTATAGTCCAATGTATCATCATAAAAGAATTTTAACTTGGGTGTATATTTGATTCGCAGTTCTTGACCTAAGAATTTACGGAATGCTTTGGCACGGTTATTCATTTCGATCTGAAGGTTTTTAACAGATTTTTTCTTTTGAACAACACTGAAAAATATTTTTGCATTTTTTAAGTCAGGAGATATTGAAACGCGAGAAAAAGTGACAAATCCTAAATCGGATAAATCGATAATTTGTGTCTGAATTTTTCCAAGTATTTGCTGGATTTCATTGGCGACCCGATCTGTACGCTTGAAGGGTCGTTCTGATCTCAAGTGAGTACTAACGTCCTTTTAACGGACTTTATTTCATAGCATACAATAATGTCTCCCTCTTTGAATTTGGAGAAATTATCAATACCAATACCGCACTCAAAACCATCACGAATTTCTTTGACATCATCTTTTAAATGCCTTAGGGATGTTATTTCGCCGGATGCAATTTCTTCCTCTTCTCTAATAACTCGTGCTTTTCCATTGCGCACAATTTTACCTTCGGAAACTCTTGAGCCGGCAATAACACCGATTTTTGGAATTTTAAATGCTTCCTGCACAACGGCACGACCAAGTATTTCTTCAACTTTTTCTGGTTCAAGCATTCCTTCAAGGGCTAAAGTAATTTCTTCCACAGCATTATAAATTACCTTATATGTTCGAATATCAACACCTTCTTGCTGTGCTTGAAGTTTAGCATTGGATGAAACTTGAACGTGAAATCCTATAATAATAGCATTTGAAGCAGATGCCAAAAGAACATCAGATTCAGAAATCATTCCAACAGCTTTATGGATCACTTGAACGCCAACTTCATCGTTGGCAATTTTACTCAATTGTTCCGATATTGCTTCGATTGAGCCATCCACATCACCTTTTATAATGATGGGTAGGTTTTTAATGGCACCTTCTTTTATAAGCGCAGACATTGCGTCTAGAGACTGAGCAGAAATTTTCTTATGATCAATTTCCCGCTTGAGACGTTGACGCTCTGAGGCAATACGTTTTATTTCACGTTCATTTTCAACCACAGCAAATATATCGGCTGATTGCGGGACTTGATCAAAGCCTAAGATTTGGACTGGCACTGACGGACCTGCTTCTTTAATTCTTTGGCCTCGCTCATTCATCATAGCGCGAACTTTACCATAAACATTATTACAAATAAATGGATTCCCCACTTTAAGGGTACCCTTTTGAATTAGTACGGTCGCAATTGGTCCATGGCCTTTATCTAACTTGGAATCAATTACCGTACCTCGAGCTAAGGTATCAACGTTGGCTTTTAATTCTAACATTTCTGCTTCTATATGCATGGATGCCAATAAGTCATCTACACCCATTCCAGTTTTAGCGGAGATTGGAATAGCCTGAATCTTCCCACCCCAATCTTCAACCAATACATTACGTTCAGATAATTCTCGTTTTACCTTTTCAGGGTCGATATCTGGAAGATCCATTTTATTGATGGCAATAATCAATGGTACTCCGGCTGCCTTAGCATGATCAATCGCTTCAATTGTTTGAGGCATAACGCCATCATTTGCAGCTACAACCAATACGACCATATCCGTCACTTGAGCTCCTCTTGCACGCATAGCTGTGAAAGCCTCATGCCCGGGAGTATCTAAAAATGTTACCGATTTACCGTCCTTAAGCTCAACGCGATGTGCGCCGATATGCTGCGTTATACCACCGGATTCTCCACTTACAACGTTGGAATTGCGAATATAATCCAAGAGAGAAGTTTTTCCATGATCAACATGGCCCATCACGGTAACAACAGGAGACCTGTCTATAGCTTTTTTAATATCTTCTTCAGTGTCCTCGATTGTAAATAATTCTTCACCAATGTCTTCTAACTTTTCTGGTGCATAGCCATATTCTTCAGCTAATAATTCTATAACATCCCACTCTAATCTCTGGTTGATTGTGGCCAATATTCCCAAACCCATACACTTTTGAATTACATCATTTGATTTAGTACCAAATATTTTTGAAACTTCATCAACGCTTGAAAATTCTGCAACTTTAATCGGCTTCAAATCATCGCTTGAAACTTCATCGAATTGGGTCTCTTTTTCTCTTCTATATATTTTCTTTTTTGTTCTTGTATCAATTTTTGCTGTAATTTTTCTAACGGTATCAACAGCAGACCTTTGAGTCTTTTGATCTGGCTTCTTCCTATGGTCCGCCTTTCGATGAGTAGTACCCTTGCCTACTTGGGTTGCAATCTCTGATAAATTGATTTTGCGAAGTTTCTTTTTAGGTTTTGTAGCTTCTAACTTTTTCTTTTCTGCTTCCTCTTTTATTCTTTTTTCTTCTTTTTCTTTGCGCTCTTCTTCTGCTTTTTCTTTTTGATCTGCTACTATTTTAGAACGTTCTTCTTCTTTTGCGGCAATTAGTTGTTCTGCTTCCTCTTTTATTCTCTGATCTGCTTCAGCTTTTTTTCTTTCTTCAGCTTCAAGCTTCCGCTGATCTTCTAGAGAAAGAAGGTTTAATTTTTTATTTGCCTGTTGCCGTTCTTGAATTCTTGTATCATGAATTTCACGACGAACTTGTTCTTTTCTATATCGGTCAATGGATTCTTTATCTTTATGAAATTCACTTAATATGATATGATAGGTTTCTTCTCCAACAGGTGCCATATGACTACCTACTTCAATTCCCTTCACTTTTAAAAAGGAAAGGATTTCTGTATGGGATATGTTTAGCTCTTTAGCTATTTGAAATATGCGACGTTTTGCCATGGATTATGATTCTATTTTTTCGAGTTTTTCTTCTGGTGATTCTTCGATTTCCGTTATTGATTTTTCGGAAGATTCCGCTTGACTCTCTTCTTCTAAGGATCCAGCTAAATCAGGTTCAACTTCTTCTATTTTTTCTTCAGCCTGATTTGCTTCTACAAATGACTGGACTGCGTTATAAATTTTTTCCAGCGTTGTATCAGCGATACCTTTAATCTCTAGCAAATTATCTTCTTCTGTATTTAGTAATTCGGATACAGTTGATATTCCGTTTTCACTTAGAGGTTTAACAGCGCGAGCGGGCATATCAGGAATATTAGCCAAAAGCGCATCCTGCTCATTTTGTTTGCGATCGTATTCTTTTTTACCAAAAGCATCGATTCGATATTCGGTCACTTCTGCAGCAAGATTTACATTTACACCGCCTCTACCGATGGCAAATTCAAGATCATCATCATCAAAAATTGCAATACAATATTTTCGATCATCATCTATATAAAGGTCCAATGGCTTAGCTGGAGATAAGGCACGTGAAATTAAAATTTCAGATTGATCACTGTAATTAATAATATCAATCTTTTCATTATTCAATTCTCGAACGATTGCTTGGATTCTACTGCCACGCATACCAACACAGGCACCAACTGGATCAATACGACGGTCATGAGACTGGACAATAATCTTAGCTCTCTCACCGGGATGTCTTGAAATTGATCGAATATCAATAATATTATCTTCAATTTCAGGTACTTCCATTTCAAATAACTTATAAAGGAAATGATTGTCACTTCTTGACACAACAATATCCGGACCGCGAGAAGTAATTTCTACTGATTTGATAATGGCGCGGACAGAATCACCGCGACGATACCGTTCTGTTTTAATTTGTTCATTCCTCGGCATCCGTAATTCAGCATGCTCGATATTAACAAAGGTATTATCCCGCTGAACCTGGTGAACCGTACCAATAACAATTTCGCCAACGCGATTGGCGTAATCTTCGTAAATGTATTTTTTCTCCACATCCTGCAACCGTTGAGAAAAATATTGTTTGGCCATATTAATAAGACGACGGCCAAAAATCAATGGATTAATAATCTCTACATAAGAATCGCCAATTTCAAGATCCTCGGCCATTTCGGCATCTATTTTTGCGACTTCTTCTAATGTAATTTCAAAAACTGGATCATCTATATCATCTACAATTGTCTTTTCGACATAAATTTCAAATTCACCTTTATCAAGGTTAACAATAACACTGCAATTACTCGCATCGCCTCTTTCTCGTTCTACCATATGCAGGAATAACCCCTCAATGATTGAACCGAGTTCTGAACGCTCTACGTTTTTTTCGCGAGCAATTTCTGAAAAAACTTCAATTAATTCTCTATTAACCAAAATGCCTCCAAATGGACTAGAATTTGATCTCAACAATTGCCGATTCAATTTCACTGAATTGATACCGACTTTTTACCCCACTTGACGATAGCCCTTCAAAGCTACTATCGTCTACATGACAAATTTCAACTGAAGCTGCTTCCGATTCACCAATCGTGCGCACTTTGATATTTCTACCTAGATTCTTTTTGAATTGTACCGGATGCTTTAGTGGTGCATCTATTCCCGGAGTCGTTACCTCAAATTGGCATCCACCAGGATAGGACTCATCTAATAACCCAGAATTCCTGATAGATTTTGCAATCCGTGCCGTAGTCCCTAGGTCCACAGGTTTCCCGCCATCGATAATTATTTTAACTGATGACAGGCTATTGTTCTCGACAAAGTCAAGAAAAACCAAGTCTTCCGGAATTAATTCTGCAATCTTATTTTTCAAACTAATCATGTCTAATTAATAGAAAAGTGGGTCGGGCAACCCACTTTTCAGCCCGGAAAGATACATATTATTAAACCGCTATCAAAGACTAATTCAGTCTTCCTCCCCTGTATTAACTTTACCCATAATCTCATTAGCTTTTTGTTTTAAAGTTTGATTTTGATCAAAATTTTTCAATATTGTTTCAACCAACTTCATTGCGCCCCTACTATCATAATTGGCTATTAACAGATTTGCTAGTTTTAAAGACGCCCAAGCTTCTTCCTCTTGGGAATTGGCATTAACCAATGCCATCCTTTGGTATCGAATGGCATTGGTTAAATCATCATTTGATTGATAGATATTGACCAATGCTTCATAGGTAGATCCTGTCAGTAAAACATTTTCCCCCTTCTTTGCAAATCGCTCTAAATGGGGCAAAGCTAAATCGTACTCACCATTATCAAAATGAATTCGTCCTAAATAGAAACTGGCGTTCTTACCAGAATTGGTGCTACCGTATTCATCAACCAATTCCTGCAAATGGATCTTAGCATTGTCGTTATCACCTAAGTCTACAAACACCATAACCTTACTCATCACATTCTCGGCAACTTTACGGTTTGAAGAGTGATTGTTTGTATACAAATATCCCAACAGAACAATACCCACCAGGACGATAGCCCCACGAGTATAAATCTGTTTCTTCTCTACAAGGTGTTCACGCAAAGAGAAGATACTTTCAAGGAATGGGTCCCTCTGAATCTCTTTTCTTAATATTTTTCTTTTTGGTTTTAACATTGTTTCTCCGTATCTCGAATTCCCAACCCGTTTCTTTCACTAGGCTTTGAATCTAAGAAATTATATTTATTGTTGAATTATTTTGTACCCCCGACTGGAGTCGAACCAGTATCTAATCCTTAGGAGGGATCTATTCTATCCATTGAACTACAGGGGCAGACAGGGAAATTACTTCCTAGAGTGAATTGGGGAAAAGGAAGAAAAAGGGAAATTCTATGGTTTATTTCGTTCGTGGATCAAATCACGGGTCATAAGTTGAGTAACTATCTTTTTTGGATCTTTGCCATTAAATAAAATTTGATACACCCCTTCCGAGATGGGCATTTCAACATCAAATTTTTCCGAAAGATCGTGTACAGATTGGGTTGTTTTCACCCCTTCTGCAACCATATCCATTTCTTCTAAAATAGAACCCAAGGATTTACCCTCACCAATTTTCTCACCTACAAACCGATTTCTGCTATGACGACTCAAGCACGTGGCGATCAAATCGCCAATGCCGCTCAATCCCGAAAAAGTATCCGGGTTGGCGCCCATTTTAATTCCGAGTCGTGTAATCTCAGCAATGCCACGCGTAAGTAATGCCGCCTTGGTGTTATCCCCAAATCCGATACCATCACATATCCCAGCTGCAATCGCAATCACATTTTTTAATGAGCCGCCTAATTCAACGCCACGAATGTCATGATTAGTGTAAACTCTCAGAATTTGAGAAGAAAATATTGTTTGTATAAATTCAGCCGATCTATTTGAAATAGATGCAGATACTAGCGTTGTAGGATGACCGTCAATGACCTCTTCTGCATGGCTAGGTCCATATAGAGAAACTATATATTCCAATTTATGGCCCGATGCATCGCTGATTACTTCACTCATTGTCTCCAATGTGCCGTTTTCTACACCCTTGGCAACGTTTACTATTACTGCATCATCTGGAATATGGCCCCTTGCTTTCTCAATTATATCGCGAACTGCATGGGATGGAACTGCTACAACAACGCATTCAGCGCTGGTGAGGCATGATTTTAAATCTGCATCAAATTTAATATTTGGTTTGAATGTAAAGTCTTTAAGGCGGGGATGCTTTCTGGACAATGCCATTTTTGCAACAGCATCTCTTTTGTAATGCCATGCTTTTACTTCATGATTATTTTCAGCCAATCCTTGGGCTAACGCACTTCCCCAAGTGCCACATCCCAATAGCGATATTTTTGCCATATTCAATCCGTATACATAGTCTCGATTACACTAGACCAATTTTCCCTGATTTGAATACGGCGAATTTTAAGAGTAGGAGTTAATTCACCATCATCAATGGTGAAATCACGCGGTAGAATTGAGAACTTTTTAAGCTGCTCTGGGTTAGAGAATTGCCCGTTCAATTCATCCACTTGGGATTGTATTTCATCGAAAATATCTTCACTTTTAGTAAAATCAGACAAAGTATGCCCCCCCTCTTCTAAAAGTTTTATTTGCTCAATTGGATCTTTTGGTATTTTATGTGCCTCAATTCCAATTTTATCTCGAAGAATCACACCAATGTCAAGTGTAAATAAAGCTGAACAATACTTCCTACCGTCCCCAACTAAAAAGCATTGAGAAACCAATGGAATTGATTTCATTGTTTCTTCGATAACAAGGGGGGCAATATTTTTTCCACCTGAACTTACGTATATTTCTTTTTTCCGTCCCGTGATTTTAAGATATCCTTCTGAATCAATCTCACCAACATCGCCAGTATAAAGCCAGCCATCAATAATGGTTTCGTTAGTCGCTACTTCATTTTTATAATAGCCTTTCATGACGTGATCACCGCGCATTAAAACTTCACCATCTTCAGCCACGGCAATTTCTGTTCCAGGAATTGCTTTACCTACAGTGCCAATCTTGTTATGTTCACTCCAATTAATAGTGGATCCGGCAGAATTCTCCGTCATACCGTAACCTTCAAATAGTGGTATTCCTAGGGATTGGAAAAGAACTAAAATATTTGGATTTATAGGTGCTGCACCAGAGATTAAAAACCGTGTTTCTGTAAACCCAATCGCTTCCTTAAGTTTGCCTTTTAAGAGCTTAGAAAGTCCGGGAACCTTTAAACCATACTTAAGAATAGCTTTTCCATCGATTACTGATTTCAAGGTGGAATATATTTTTTCATAAATCCGTGGTACGCCAATGAATAAATGTGGCTTAACCTCTTTTGCATAGTCCACTACATAAAGTGGATTATCACAAATATAAAGATGAAGTCCGTTGTGTATCCAGTAATTGATATCAACAAATTGACCAAATACATGGGCCAGGGGTAACCAGGACAAGTACCTCTCCCCTTGATAGAACTTGAATGTTGAAACACTGGCTGCAATTTCAAATGTCCAATTTTTATGTGTTAATTCAACCCCTTTTGGATTCCCCGTTGTTCCGGATGTGTAAATCAAACAGGCGGTGTTATTTTCATCAACTTGACTGAGTCTTTCTTTCACATTATTTTCGGAGACACCCTTACCTTTAGCAATAAAATCATCCCAAGAAACAACTTTTTCATGACTTATCATTTCAATGCCATCCATCAATACGACCGTTTCAACTTTTTCGAGATTATCCAAAATTTTATGGATACGGTGGTTCGGCATTCTCTTCTTGTCATCATTATCCCCTGGATTATTCCCAACAAACACGATTTTAGAATCTGAATTGCCAACGATCCACTCTACCTCTTTTGATGAACAGGTATGATATACACCTACAGCAGCACCCCCAACCGCTTGGACCCCCAAATATGCGCCAAACCATTCTTTTCTATTATAACTATAAATACTGATTTTATCATTAGATTCAAGCCCAAGAGCCAAAAGAGATTTGGAAATATCCATAACATCTGCACTCAATTCGGACCAATTATTAGAGTACCAATTTCCATCAGAATCTCTGACGGAAATTGCCGGTTCTGTCGCAAAGTCTTTTGCATTTTGAAAAAGTATTTTTGGTGTTATCATTATTATTCCTTTGATTGTTAAAAAATCAAGTGTTCGCTAATTATTTATCTTAATTGTCTTTTGCGAATTTAATCTAAAAATATTCACATATCAATTCTATGACCTTGACTGGCAATTAAGAAACTTAATAAATTTTGGTATCCTATAATACCCTATTTATGCCGGGGTGGCGGAATTGGTAGACGCGCGCGACTCAAACTCGCGTATCGAAAGGTGTGGGGGTTCGAGTCCCCCCTCCGGCACATATTTCACGTTTTTTATTCCTATTTTATCCATATAAAATATAGCTTGCATTACATTGATTAAACTTTTACTTTAACCTATCAAGGTGCTGGCTTGGTACCTTTGGTATGTGGAAGGGGTAGAAGTTCACTCAGGTCCGAGGTCTTTGTGAACTCTACCCCATTTTCTTTTTAATACAAGTTCATCAAAAGCTTTAAGTGGTATATTTTTATTCTCATACTTCATTAGGAATGACTCAATAGAATCAACATCAACCCACTGATTAATAGATGTATTATTTTCTTCTAACCGTTGAGTGGCAACTCTTATCCCATAGCGCACCGCATCCAACTTTTTTAATCCAATGTTTTGATAAATTCCCGTAAGCTGCAAAAACACCTTCATGCATTGCCTCCTAGGTACATGACCAATATGTTTCCATAGAATTTCCCATTCTTTGTGGGCCTTTTTATATTGATTATCATTAAAATAATCAATGCCCTTATAAAATATTGTCATTTCTTTTTGGGATTTAAGCATAAAATAAAAAAGGGCCATCCCAACATTGGGACAACCCTTCTCCTTCAAATGTCATGGATAATTAGTAATTAACGCTTTTTACTTTTACCTTTTTCATCTTCTTTAGGTTTATGCCATTCTTTCACCTCGTTTTGCAACTGGGTTAAGTTTTGCTCTAAGTCAGAAAATTTACGTCTAGTTTGACGGCGTTGACTGTCAAATGAGTCCTGAATATCGAGGATATCGCTATTAATACGATCAATCTTATTATCTGTATTGCGACTAAATTCATCAAGATTGTATTGAACTTCATCGATTTTATCAGACAATTCAGCAGCCGTCGTGTGAATGAGATTTGTGTTTGCAATAATATCCTGCTGTGCTTTTCGAATATGCTTTCCACGTCCTTCGAAACGTAAGTTTAAATTTCGCAAATCTTCTCGGAATTCTTTATCGATCACATCCACATGTTCATTATCATTTTGATTCAGAACATCCATTCTTGATTTCATATCATCGGCCATCCATTGAAAATAACCGCCTGCGGCTACCAAAATAATAAGTAGCCCAAAAATAATTTTATCTTTAACGTTCATCGTGTCCTCTTTTAGTCGTTAACTAATACCCTCTAACCGCTTTTCCCATTCACTGAGTTCTCTTGGTTCCTCCACGTCATCTGAACTTTCTTGCTCAGTTGGCGCTTCTTCAGCTTTGGGCATTGCACCAGCTTTAATTTGCTGGATCAATTTCTCTTTTTCTGCTGAGCTCTTTTTAAGGGAGCCCATCAATTCATCCACTTCTTTATTGAAATCATCAACTGTCGCTTCTAGTCTGGACATCAACTCATCCAGTAGCGATTGACCATAGGATGCATTAATACCATCCAACAAATCATCCAGTTTTGATTGGAGATACCCTTCGCGGGCTTCCTTCTTTGCGAAATCTATACTCATAAAGTGAACTTCAAATTAACGACGGTTAGTAAAATTTTGAATACGAAATTAACACAGTTTTATTTTAATAAAATGGGATTTTATTAACTGATTTTTATTCGATTTATTTTTTCTGCTTTAAAGCGTTATGAATCGGGACGAATATCTTTTTTTGTAGACTATATGGCATGTTGGGTTCAGATTGAATCTCAATAAATCCACTTCCTCCGACACTTGACTCAGAACTCCGACTAAAAATGCTACGCTCTGCTGCTATATGAACTTCAACGCGATCGGTAATCTGAACATAGACAACGTAGTCATAGCGCATAAAGGCCCGTTTTAACTTTACAGGTTTAGTCACTAACATATGTGATTCCGGCCCATAGATATCTATTTCGTAATCGAGTTGGTTGAGAATTTTTCGACATTGTTCAAGCACGTCTGATTTTGGAGTTGAGTACTGGTATTCTCTGACCATCCTAGGTGGATGAGTACATTGGGTTAAAGTGAATAACAGAAATAAGTACACTGCCAGTCTAAATAAACTGGGGAACGGGATCAATAGATGTCGAAAATAGACGGAATGACTTCCGGGGCAGGTGATAGTTGGGATGAATGCATATAGTCTGGGTTATAATAAACCAACTTTAATTGGCTGAAATTCCCTGAAAAAATGGACAAATCTGATTTTGGCAACAAAACTGATGAATTCAATAGCAATTCGATGATCGCAGGTCTAACGGACCATGTTGATCTGTAAAATGCATTGGCAAATTTCTGCTCCAATATATTGGAATATGAACCAGAGGGTCCAGATTCTTTTTGATTCATTTTTTCCGGAGGACCGTATACTGCAGAAATGTTTTTCTCCAATCTTCTGAAATCAGACAATTGAGCTTCTATATTTTTCCTTTGAATTACAAAATCAATTTCCACTTTCCAAAATCCACTATCGGCAAAAAAGTAGGTTACTGTGACAGAATCGGGACCCAAGTGGCCCAAGAATGATTTGCTAACAGCTAAGCTGTCGCCATTAGCAATTTCTGCAAAAGTCGTGGGTATTTGAGACTCTTTCAGGTTTCCCCATGGAAATCCCTTATACCCTGAATCCAAACCCATTGGAATCGGTATGCTTGATGTATCTATCGCCGAAACTTCAGGATTAATTACTACAGTTGTATCCGCAACTTCTTCTTGCGCTACTGCAATAGAAAAAATTATGATGATTGAAATTATAGTTTTCATTTTGATTAACATGCTTCTTTTACCGATCCAAACTACATTACAGAATTTTTGCCAGTCAAGTCCTATTGAATAATAGTGCCAATTCGGTTAAACCGTGGAATCCACGATTTTAGATCGAGTGAAAAATAAGTAAATAGAGCTTCACCCAGAATATGGGACTTCGGCACAAACCCCCAATATCGTGAGTCTAGACTGTCATCTCGATTGTCACCCATAGCCCAATAGTAATCCTGCTCCACGGTATAATAATCAAGGTCACCTATAGGTTTCCCGTCAATAAGCAAATTGCCTTTTGGCATATTATTTGACCATGGCACAAGCAGATTTCCTTGAGGATAATATGGCGTATAAACTTCCACCTTCCCTTTTCGACGATATAACTCATCGGGACTCACCATAGTAAAGGGAAATTCCCTTCCACCGCTTATCAATTTTAATTCATGACCATCGAGAAGCATAAGATGCAGTAACAACTGTGCATTGTCAGGAGATATTGCAATCTTATCACCTTTTTGGGGCATCTTTAACGATTTAAAATTATCCTTATTCCCTTGCTGCCCGAGAAAAATATCTTGTTGAACGAACGAAGGGGACAGTGGGGACATAACAAATTTCCCATTTTCAGGGAGCGGATAGGGGTTGGAATCAATATGGATTAGCTTGTCTCTGACTTCCAGCATATCACCCGGTTCGGCGACACACCGTTTTACATATTTCTGTTTCACGTCACGTGGAAATTTAAAAATTATGACGTCGCCCCTTTTTGGTTCTCGGAAAGCTGGAAATTTCATGGAAGGCACTTCAAACCCAATGTCGGTATATGGTATCCCAATCCAATCGGGTGTACGCATTCCATATACAAAGCGGTTTCCCGCCAGAAAATCTCCGGTCATAATTGTATTTTCCATACTTCCAGTGGGAACGATATATAACTCAAAAATGGTCACTTTGAGCGTGAGGACAATAATAACCAGAATTATCAAGGACCTTATTTCGTGTATAATTTTAGATATTTTGGAATTCATAGGCGACGAAGTTAGGAACGCTCTCCCATTTCGAACGAAGAGATTATTAGTCTAAACTGATTCCTTCGTAATTTTTTATAATTACTTCTTTTTCCAGCATTACAGTAGCTACATCAAGTCGTATATCCTTTTCATCTTCAAGTTCTGATAGATAATATTGGATGGCAGATTCTAATTTTTCCAATTTTGATTGGTCCACTTTTAATATGGGTCCACCCATTTGATCTTTGGTAGCTGTTTTTACTTCAACAAAAACCAATTCTCCATTTTTTTCTGAAATAATATCCAATTCTCCGTAGTGACTGCAGGATTTATTCATTGCAATAATTTTATATCCTTTATTCAAATATTGGAGAGCCACCATTTGTTCACCCAATCTTCCAATTTTCCTAGATGATTTCAACCATTCCATCGTAGGGAGATTTGCTTTAACCGGCGCAAAAGATTTTCGATGGATTGGCGTTGCTTTGAATTCCTTTAATGCTTCCATATGCTGTTTCGTTCCATATCCTTTATGTTTTTCAAAATAAAATTCAGGAAAAATAGGTGCAACATCTTTCATGATTCTATCACGAGTGACTTTTGCGATGATAGATGCGGCACTAATAGATTCTACTTTATTATCCCCATCAATGATTCCTTCATTCTTAACAGATTGATCCGGAAGGGCAAAACCATCAATCAGTGCTTTATCGGGTTTCCGGACTAAACTTTCTAATGCTTGGCGCATAGCTTGGTATGTGCCCTGAAGAATATTAATTCGGTCAATTTTTTTATGGGAAACAATACCAACACCAACTTCAGCGACTGCTTTGATTTCGTCAAATAACTTTTCCCGTTTTTTAGGGGATATTTTTTTAGAATCCGCCAATCCAACAATGCCATGATTTTCAGGCAAAATAACGGCGGCAGCTACAACAGGACCAGCCAATGGACCTCGCCCTGCTTCATCTACACCGGCGGTTATTTCCAACTTACTTCCCAAATTTCTGAACCATTGGATCGTAACCACAATGCACCGGATTGATCTGTACGGTGGATTTTTTCTGCATATTGACTAATTCTTTCTAAAACATCATTTGATGGGTGACGAAATTTGTTCCGATACCCCACTGAGACAACTGCTATTTCCGGATTCACTAATTTTAAAAAACCATCAGAGGAACTCGTTTTTGAGCCGTGATGACCAACTTTGAGAACATTTGATCTAAGCATTTCTCCATATTGAGTTAATTCATATTCTCCTTCCAATTCGAGATCTCCCGTAAACAAGAAAGATGTTTCGCCATAAACCAGCTTCATAACGATACTGGAATTATTAATATTACTGGAATTATTAACAAATTCTGAATCTGGCGAAAAAAACTCAATGGCTAAATTATTATCCAAAAATCTGATTTCTCCTGGCGAAGGTTTATCAACAAGTGCATTTCTTTCAATTAATTTCGATTTAAGTGTTTTGTATGTCCAAGAATCATAATCAAGATATGTGTCAAAAACTGTATCAACGGGAAAAGATTTAGCTACAGTGATTAATCCGCCAATATGATCGCTGTGTGGATGCGTCATCACAAGCCAATTGATTCGATCAATTCCCATATATTGGAGTACAGGATTTACCACAAGTTCACCATAATCACGTTTCCCGAACTTTTGACCACCATCGATAAGCATTGTTTTATTATTGGGCATTCTTAGGAGAATAGCATCACCTTGCCCAACATCTAAATAGATTATATCCAAATATTTTAGTGATCCACCATAGTCCCAAGTGAGAATTGCAATTATGACTAATCCTGGGAATAAGGCGAATTTTTTAAATTTTGGAATTAAGAACAAGAATGGGATGCTAATGAAAATAAAGTAAATCAATATCCAAATGAGTGAGAAATGTGGCATTTCAATAAAAGCGAATGGAAAGTCTGAAAAAAATTCAGCAAGGTAAGAAATCAAATTTGTAACAAACCATGCACTTTGTCCAAATAACCCACCAAGAATTGGAATCCATCCAAAGAAAATGATACAAAAACCAATGGCCACTAAAATACCCACAATTGGAACAATAAACACATTGGCAACCAACGAGATTATAGGAATCCTGCCAAAATAAAATGCTGTAATTGGAAGTGTGCCAATCTGCGCCGAAAGTGAAACGATAAATAAGCCATAAATAAATCGGACAGGTTTTGATTTAATTGAACTGATCTTTAATTTTTCTGGAAGTATGGATTCGATCAATTGATAAAATATTACAATGGACAAAACTGCCGTGTAGCTGAAAATAAAACCGAGGTCGTATATATATAATGGATCGAAGAGTAAAATGAGAAAAGCTGAAAAGAATATAGTGTTCCAAAGATTTCCCTGGCGATTTAGTATCGGTGTCAAAACATATAATCCTGCCATAAGGCTGGCGCGGATGACGCTGGGCTTCCCTCCTGTTAAAAAACAAAAAAAGATCAATCCAAAAATAATTAGCAACCTGTCCCAACCCCAAGGAAAACGAAGTATTTTACCTATCATTATTAAAATAATCAGAACATATCCAACATGAAGACCGGACACAGCCAACACATGGATAACGCCCGTATCGGTGAAATTCTCCCGCACTTCTGCATCAACAGATGATTTATCGCCCAGAATTAATGCGGTGATTAGTCCATAATTTTCCCCAATTTTATTTTGGAATAGGGTTCGGATATTATTTTGAGTCCGCTGAATAATATTAATGTTTGAATCAAGTATCTCAATCATCACTCCATCTTCTACATAACATCGTCCATATATTCCTTTTCTTGCGTAGAATTTTCTATAATCAAATTCGCCTGGATTTCGAGCACCTTGGATAGCATTAAATTGTCCCATAGTGGAAATTGTCATTCCCACTTTAATTTCTTGGTTTGATTCAGTAAATAGTAAAATAGAGGGAAATATAATTTTAATTGAATCCAAATAGATTATGGGATTATCCAATCGAATCCGAAATCCTTTTTCACGTTTTACAACTTCTATTACAGATCCATTAACAGTAATTACTGATTCATTTAAGGCAATCGCTGAATCTTTATGATGCTGAATAGTTGATTGTCGGATTTTTGTTTGGGTAAATCCCAAGAGCATTAATATGAAGAATCCTACAATATAGACATTCCGCCAGCGGATGAGAATTATAAGTTCGATAATTAAAAGAATGATAGACGCCCAAACCGGGAGCCAGTTGGCAAAAATGCCTACGAGAAATGCGCCAAGAATAAAGGCGAATGGAAAGGAAATTATTTTTGACTTAATCCTCATTGCATCAAATCTAAATTAAATATACCAATTGACCAATAATTAACCATTTCAGGAATTGTTTATTAACCTGACCTTTTCTAAGATTGCAGGGGTAAATGAGGACAAAATGACATTCGAACAATTACAGGACTATATGTACGAGAATCATCGTATTCGCCGGCAAATGGATATTGCAAAATATTTTGGTGTTACCACACAAGCAATTTCTAATTGGAAACGCACCAACACAATTCCAGCAAAATATGCTCTAAAACTGACTGTACCTCAACCAACCAATAATGTTGAGTTGATCGAATCACTCACTGATGTATTGATGAATTTGAATGATAGCATCCGCGATCTGAAGGCCATCAAGTCTATAACAGATTTGGGTACACATTGGTTCGTCGATGGAAAATGGCGAATTGATGGTGAGCATCCCATCATTCAATACACCCATTTAAAAGGCGATTGGCAGGAGATCATCGGATATACCAATGATGAAATCCTGGAGATGGATAATGTAGGCGGCACCCTGTTCCTCATGGATGAAAGAGAATATCTGAACCGTCTCCAGCCCACTGGAATTACAGAAGCTTCTTATATGGGGTACTGGACTTATATCCATAAAAACGGTTATGAATTTAAAATGAAGGGTAAAACTTGGGTGGATTATGTTTCTCAAACTTTTAAATCTGCTGTTACCCTACAGAATAAATAATACCCCTTCACAATTAAATAAACGGAATC
>JABGTK010000120.1 GCA_018647265.1 Candidatus Neomarinimicrobiota bacterium
AAGAATACATACTATTAAACTTAATATATTTCTCATGAATTTTCTCAGTAGACAACCATGTGGGGTATGACAAATATTGTAATTTTTAATTAACAAGGGCAGATTACCAGACATAACCCAAGCCCATTGATAATCCTCCAACATAACTATAATTCGTACTGGATTGTCTTATTGGCCACCCAAACTTTAGATTATAAAAAGTCTCTGTCCAGTTCCACTGGTATCCCCCATCAATGACAGGTTGGCTCATTTTTATTGTTCGATTTCCATCTAGCTTTGTTGCTAAAGTCAGTTCTACGTCCTCGTAGCCGAAACTCCAAATCCAATGATTTACGGAAAAGCCATCCGGCAACTTGGAGGCATAAAATATTTTGTTGATAGTGGCACTGGTGGCAATTACCTCTTGAATAGTACTACCGTCAGAATAGTAAAAAGTCGTGTCTACATTGTTGATTTCTATGGAACCCGGCCCTTGGTAGAATTCAAACCTCAAACGTTTCCATTGAAAGCCTATTCCAGGTAATAAGAAGTAATTTAGTTCAATTTCTCTAGTCGTGTTATATCCCAATCTCACAGAACTACTTTGACCTAATAACATCACACTCTGCTTATCTCCAGTCCATTCAAGATTTTTAGTAATACCATCTAGACTTATAGCTGGCCAAACAAATGGTATAACAGGTTTTTTCTTTGGTGAACTGTCCACAAAATCTTCAAACTCAACCTTCGCACTACCATCCGGTTCAATACGGACGGTTTTAGTTTCCGATTTAAAACTGCCTTCTTCTGCACTGAGTGTATGACTGACATTGGCCGTGACTTCAAAATTTTTGACAATGTTACCGTTCATCTTTCCAAAATAATTACCTTCAAGTAGTATCCGAGCTTGTGTGTGTACTGCAGGCACACGCACTATCAATCTTCCTGGTTTTGGTTTAAGCGTATATATTTTAATGCCAAGATTTTTCTTATTGATTGTTAGGGTATCTGAGCTATCTTCGTATTTTTTCAATTGCAACTTCAATTTATGATCTCCATATACCAAGCGCAAATCAGCGGGAGTCAGTACTGCTTTGCTCTGGGAGTCCAACTCTAATTTCCCATCAATATAGATTGTAGCTCCAGCTGGATTGGAAGTAATGCGGATGTTACCTCGTTTACGAATCAGCTTTGCATGTTTCTTACGTTTTTCTCCGGGCTTCAAAACAAATATTTCAGCAAAGTCATTATAACTCTCTGCTACCATAAAAACTTCCAGTGGCTTTCTGGCATCCACACTCAAGTCGAGCGGTGTTTTACCCTGATCTCGGCCATCCAGAAAAACTTGTGCTTGAGGTGTAGCCTCCAAACGCAAACTGGCTTTTCCACGTTGAATCAACATTTCACCTGGACGCAAAGCGGTCAGCATTCCGGAAAGGGATTTGCGTGCTTTGGAGAGTGAACAATTTTTGCAAAGTTCATTACGCCGAGAGCTAACGCCGTCCAAATCCTGGCGCACCGCCGTCAAATCCCAACCCTCGCCGGTATCTATTACTTCCAGCGAAAAAGTGTATTCGACGTCAAGCATTTCTCCCATGACCTTAACGCAGGCATCTTCGGTACAATTTTCAGAAGAAAGTTTGTCTATAGCTGCGTCGCGTGCCTGCTCTATTTCCTTTTCGCTCTTAAGTTCGTAATAGGCCGAGAGTTCTGTCTGGACATGGTTATTCAAGGAGCCCTGCAAACCTTTTTTGTCAAGGTCAACAAAATAGATCGGCAGTAACATTGCGGTCGGCTTGATTTGAGCCTGAAGTGGTAAAGCTAAAAACAGCCACGTTAAGCCCGGTAAAAGATATTTCCTGAGTTTCATGTTTTATTTATTTGTGTTTAAAAAAAAAGCCACAGATTTACACGGATAATCACGGATATCATTTAAACTGGACAATCCATGGCAAAAATACTCAGTTTAAATTTTGTATTAAAAAAGCCACAGATTTACGCGGATAATCACGGATGATGGTTTAGTAAAAAGTGCTGAATTGAAAATAAAAAATCACCACAGAGCCACAGAGGTCACAGAGGTCACAGAGGTCACAGAGGTCACAGAGG
>JABGTK010000121.1 GCA_018647265.1 Candidatus Neomarinimicrobiota bacterium
AATATGGAATTGGTCTTAGACCGCAGACTTAGTGACCGGCGTATTTATCCCTCCTTTGATTTGGTCCGATCCGGGACTAGAAAAGAGGAACTCCTTCTAGATAAGAAAGTTTTAGCGCGCATGTGGATCCTGAGAAAGCTACTCAATGAAATGAAAATTATGGAAGCTATGGAGTTTATCATGGACAGAATGCGGCGAACTAAGACTAATGAAGAATTTATGGAAACAATGAGTCAATAAGATTAAATTCTCTTGACAAAAATACTCTAGGTGTAGCAACTACGGAGGATATAAATGAGTTCTAAATACCCAGAAGTTAAGACAATCGCTGTCCGTGTTTTCACAGATAAGCCTGTCCGAAAGACGCCTTACCAAGTAAAAGGCGTATTAATGAATCAATTTCCCGAAGAGGAAATTGTAGCTATGCTTGATGGATCCTATCGCGAGAAATTTCTTTACCCGCGCGTGCAGGTTAAGATACTGAATGAACAGATCTACATAATTGGTATCGGTGAAGGAGTAGATCCTATTAAATCTATCGCTAAAAAGATGGATTCCATGGATTTCGGCAACATTACCTTCCAAGTCCTCGACAATGAAATTGAAGAACATAGTGATCGTTTTCAACCAGTCGCAAAACTGATTCGTTACCGATTTGTGACGCCATGGGTGGCACTGAATCAAACAACCGGATATCGTTACCGCTTCTTGAACAATGTTGATCGAGTGAATTTTCTCAACCGTTTACTTGGTCAGAATATTGTATTCATGGCCCGAGAAATGGGGATGGAATTGGAAGAAAATATCTTCACAAAAGTAACTTTATCATCATTATTCCCAAGGCCGGTGGATGAAAATAACTGGGGCGCATTTGATGGCGAGTTTCGCGCCAACTTTGTATTACCAAATTATTTGGGAATAGGAAACGGTATTACCCGTGGTTACGGCACATTATTCGGCTTGTTTAATCCAGAAGTGTTCTCCTTTAATGAAGGCGATCTCAAGGAGTTGGAAGACCAAGCAGTTAAAGATGAGGACGAACCTACAGTAGCTGAATCTGATTTGCAGGAAATTGATGTTGAAAAAGTCCCGAGGCCTAAAAAAGTCCCCGGCCAAAATTCCGCACCTGCTAGAAGAAGCAAAAAAGTTCTTTCAGAAGAGTTTGACATAGAAGAAGATGAAGCTGTTTATGAAACGAATGTAGCTAAATCGAAAGAAAAACCGGCGGTGACTTCTGCACCTAAAAAACGGGGCAGAAAACCAAAAGTTGAAAAGCCTGATTCTTCTGATGTGAATTATAACTCAGAAAAATATCACAAAAAACAACACAGCCTTTAAGTTTAGTATTAACTCATGACTGTTTTTGCTGATCGCGTTCAACGTGTTAAACCATCCTTTACGCTCGAAATGACTTCCCGGGCCGCAGAATTGCGTGCCCAGGGCGTGGATGTGATTAATTTTAGCGCTGGTCAGCCGGACTTTAATACACCGGAAAATATTCGTAATGCCGCCAAGGCGGCTATGGATAAAGGTGATACAAAATATACTGCAGGTTCAGGTACGATTGAATTACGAGAAGCAGTCTGTACTAAGCTAAAGAGGGAAAACCATTTGGTAGTATCCCCAGACCAGGTGTTGGTTTCCAATGGAGAAAAGCAGAGTCTTTACTTGGCTTGTCAAGCCCTGTTTCAAGAGGGAGATGAAGTGCTAATATTTAAACCCTATTGGGTGTCTTTCCCTGAGTTTGTAACTTTGTCCGACGCAACACCGGTATTAGTGAATACAATTTCAAAACAGAATTTCGAGCCTGACCTAGAGGATTTGAAATCCAAAATAAATGATCGGGTGAAAGGCATTATTTTAAATTCACCCTCTAATCCGACCGGAAGTGTCTGGTCGGATGAAGCCATCATCAATATACTTGGTATTGCAAAGGAAAATGGTTGGATCGTTATTTCGGATGAATGTTATGAACGCCTAGTTTTTGAAGGAGAATTTACAAGTTTTCAAAAATTGAGCGACGATCACCACATTGGTGCCAATATTGTAACCTGTATGAGTTTATCGAAAACATATTCCATGACGGGGTGGCGGATTGGTTATTCTTTTGGTGAAAAATCCATCATTCAGGCTATGAGCAAGATTCAAGGACAGGCAACATCATGTGCAAATTCGATTGGCCAAGCTGCTTCGGTAGAAGCACTGACAGGTGACCAATCTGCGGTGGCAATGATGCTGGGAAAATTTAAAGAGCGGCGCGACTTAATGGTGTCGCTTCTCAATGACATTCCCGGTGTAAATTGTGACATTCCAGGTGGCGCATTTTATGCGTTTCCGGATTTTTCCAACTATGTTAGCAAATCATTTCGCGGAAAAGTTATTAAAGATTCATTTGATCTTTGTGAAGTGATCTTAAGTGAAGCCAAAGTTGTAACAGTCCCCGGGGACGGGTTTGGTGCGCCAGGACATATACGTTTTTCTTACCCCGTGGGGGAAGAAATAATTCGCGAGGGAATTAGCCGCGTGCAAAAAGTTTTAGAACAATTAAATTGATTAGAAATAGGGAGTTACCAATGAAAGCAAATACACATCCCGAATATAAAATGGGTAATGTTGTTTGTTCCTGTGGCCATACATTTGAGGTGTATAGTACAATGGGCGATCAGCGGATTGAAATCTGTTCTGAATGTCATCCATTTTATACAGGAAAACAAAAGCTGGTTGATACTGCTGGACGTATTGAAAAGTTCAAAAAGAAATACGGCAAAGCAAACCAGTAACATAAGTAAAAATAGGAATGGCCTCATGGTTGGTACGTCTAACCTGGGGCCTTTTTTTTTATGATTAAAACAATTTTATTATCCATAATGAAACCCACTATTCTGGTGGGTGGGCAAGCCGTTATCGAAGGGGTCATGATGCGCGTCCCAGGAGCCTATGCCACCGCGGTAAGAGACCCTGAGGGAAAAGTCCATGTTGACCGCCATGATTTTAAATCGATTGTGGAACGATCATCTTTTTGGAAGAAACCGATTTTTCGAGGTATGGCAGGATTATTTGAAGCGATGAAAATGGGCATGGCCACTTTGCAATGGTCTGCGGATATTGCCATTCCGGAAGAAGAAGACAAAAAGCCTAGTAAATTGATGGATTTTTTATCCTCCGCTTTTGCGATTCTTTTGGCTGTAACACTTTTCATGATTGCGCCTATGTGGATAACCACAAAGCTGTTGGATGTCGAAAAAGAAGCTGTGGCATTCAATATGGTATCTGGCGGTTTTCGAATTACTTTTTTTGTCGTGTACCTCTTTCTCATTTCACTTATGAAAGATGTGGGTCGTCTATTTCAATACCACGGTGCGGAGCATCGCGTGGTCTATAATTTCGAATCGGGCAAAAATGTGGATATACCCAACGCACAGAGCTTCCCAACACAGCATCCCCGTTGTGGGACAAGTTTTATGTTTATCGTTTTACTATCAGCCATAATCGTTTTTTCCATCATTGATACCATTGTTATGTCTATAACAGGCCATATTAGTTTGCCCATCCGATTGATGGTACACTTGCCCATGATTCCACTGGTGGCAGGTATATCTTATGAAGTCATTAAGATTACGGCTCGTAATGGTGAAAACGTTTTTTTCAAAATGTTAAGAGCGCCGGGTTTGTGGCTGCAAAATATTACCACTCGCAAACCGGAAGATGATATGGTGGAGGTGGCCATCACTGCCCTGAAAGAAGCATTTGGTGATCAATATGAAGAAATGGTTGGTAAGGAATATGTGGCTGAAGCAATTGGATGATTGATAAACTTAAAGATATTATCACCCATTTTGAGTCTCTTGAATCCCAGATGGCAGAACCGGACTTCATGAACGACCAAACGCGCTTTATAGAAGTGGCGAAAGAATACCGACGATTTCGTCCTATTGTAGAAAAATCAAAAGAATATATAGCTATACAAGAACAAATAGATGACGATAATGAAATATTGGCAGGGGACGACCTTGAATTAAAGGATATTGCCCAAGCAGAAATAGAAGAATTAGAAAAAGCTTTATCCGAATTAGAAAAAGAGCTGAAAGTACTTTTGTTGCCCCATGATCCTACCGATGATAAAAATACTATTATAGAAGTTCGGGCCGGAACAGGAGGCGATGAAGCTGCATTGTTTGCAGCAGATATTTACCGTATGTATTCCCGTTTTGCTGAACGCAATGGCTGGAAGTATGAAGTGATGGAGTCAAATTCCATTGGTATTGGCGGTTTTAAAGAAGTCATTTTTTCTGTGTCCGGTGAAGGTGTTTACGGTATGATGAAATTTGAAAGTGGCGTACATCGAGTTCAACGTGTACCCAAGACTGAAACTAGTGGACGAGTGCATACATCGGCAGCAACTGTAGCAGTTTTACCTGAAGCGGAAGAAGCGGACATTGAAGTAGTTGATGCGGACCTTAAAATTGATACTTACCGCGCAAGTGGCGCAGGAGGTCAACATGTGAATAAAACGGAATCGGCCATTCGCATTACCCATCTCCCTACAGGTTTAGTGGTAACCTGTCAGGATGAAACATCCCAGCATAAAAACAAGGCCGCGGCACTAAAAGTTCTTCGTTCAAGATTATTGGCTGAGGAACAGGATAAGCTTGCTCGGGAACGTGCAGCCGTACGGAGAGATATGGTTTCTACCGGGGATCGTTCAGCTAAGATTCGCACCTATAATTTTCCCCAAGGGAGAATCACTGACCATCGCATCAATTTTACCGCTTATAACCTTGAGAGTGTCATGGATGGTGATATTGGTGATATTATCGAAAATTTGAAATTAGCGGATCAACAAGCCCAATTGGCTTCTGTGACAGAATAATATGAGTCACACCGCTGAACGAAAAGATCAAATTTGGCGAGTGATTGATATAATTAAATGGGGCGAGGATTATTTTCAATCCAAAGGATTTGAAAGTCCAAAACGTGAGATTGAATGGCTCCTTTGTGATTTATTAAATTATAAACGAATCGACCTTTATGTCCAATTTGAAGAATCCATCTCACCTATAAAACTGAATCAACTTCGAGGTTGGGTTAAACGTCGCGTGTCCCGAGAACCGCTTCAGTATATTACAGGGCAAACAGAATTTTATGGTCACCCATTTAAAGTAACCACAGATGTACTGATTCCTAGGCCTGAAACTGAACGGTTGGTCGATGTTGCCCTTCATACCATTGGCAACATTACACATCCCAAAGTCTTGGAAGTCGGCGCTGGATCAGGATGTATCGCTGTTTCAATTGGGGCAGAAAAATCTGATGCGGCTATTCTTTCTATTGATGTTTCTAAAGCGGCCATTCAGATGGCACAAAAAAATGCAAAATTGAACAAGATAGAAAATATAGAATTTAGTCATATGGATTTCTTAAATGATTTACCTAAGGGACAATTCGATTTGTTGGTATCCAACCCGCCCTATATCCCTGAAAATGAAGTTAAGGAAACAATGCCGGAAGTTCACCAACATGAACCAGAAATAGCCCTTACAGACCAAAAAGACGGACTCACATTTTATCGTCGCATTGCTGAAGTAATAACAAATTTGGTCAAACCCGGCGGGTGGGCTGTAATGGAAGTTGGGTTGGGAGAACACCCAGAAAAAGCTTTGGGTATATTTAAATCCGCCGGTTTTAATAATTATGAACTTATTCAAGATTTTAACAGTGATGATCGGGTTTTAAAAGTTCAGATTTAATTTTTGTATAGACACAATGCTTTGTGTCTCTAAAGCACACAATGTATTTTTGACTGCTAAAACGGGGTAACCAATTTCAATTTAAATGACTTCAGAATTCGTACACTTACATAATCATTCCGATTACAGCCTTTTGGACGGGGCACAAACTGTTCAAACTTTAGTAAATACTATTGATGATTTGGGTATGGATTCGGTTGCTCTCACAGAACATGGTAATATGTTCAGTGTTATACCTTATTATAAATCTGCAAAAAAAGCCGGCGTTAAACCCATTATTGGTTGTGAAACATACGTGGCCATGGGTAGTCGATTAGATAAAAAACCTCGTGCCGATGGTGGATGGGGAAACAATCATCTTGTATTATTAGCCCAAAACTATGCCGGTTATAAAAACCTGATGAAATTGGTGACTTATGGTTATTTAGATGGATTTTATTATCGTCCTCGTATAGATATCGATTTACTGAAAGAACACAGTGAAGGATTGATTTGCCTCTCCGGGTGTCTAAAAGGTGAGATTACCGAAAAAATGTTGAAGGATGATTGGGACGGCGCCAAAGAGGCCGCCCTGCGTTTTGCGGAGATTTTTGATGGGAATTTTTACTTAGAAGTCCAGAACCATGGCATCCCTGCTGAGATTCAAAATATTCAAAATATGAAAAAGTTGGCTGGTGAATTGAATCTACCATTGGTCTGTACCAATGATGCCCATTATGCCAAGCACGAACACTGGGAAGCCCATGATGTGCATATCTGTTTGGGGACTGGCAAAGAGAGGGATGACCCCAACCGTCTGCGCTACGCCACACCGGAGTTTTATTTTAAAACTCAAGACCAGATGCATGAAATGTTTAAGGATGTGCCCAATGCGATTGAAAATACTAGAAAGATTGCCGATAGTATAGATATTGAACTCCCAATGGGCGATTACCATTTACCGAATTTTCCTTTACCCGAGAATGCGGTTAACGAAACACCCGATACTTATCTCCAAAACTTGTGTGAAATTGGCATCCAGAAACGATATGGTGATATTAATCCTGAATTACAATCCCGGCTTGATCATGAATTAAAAGTAATCCAGAAGATGGGTTTTGCAGGATACTTCCTCATTACGGCAGACTTTGTAAAATA